>MNZY01000246.1 GCA_001873845.1 Candidatus Altarchaeum sp. CG2_30_32_3053
ATTTACCTGCGATTTTAAAATCTCAAAGATTTTAAAATATCCGAACGAAGTGAGGTTATTTTCAAAACGCAAAGTTTTGAAAATATGAGAGCGAAGCGAGCGTATTTTAAAATCTCAAAGATTTTAAAATATCCGAACGAAGCGAGCGTATTTTCAAAACGCAAAGTTTTGAAAATATACTGAAACCGTTGGTTTCAATCTTTAAAAAATCTGTGGGATTTTTAAAATACTGAAAATCTGTGGGATTTTCAATCTTTAAAAATCTTTGAGATTTTAAAATACTAAAACCGTTGGTTTCAATCTTTAAAAAATCTTTGGATTTTTTAAATACTGAAAATCTACAAGATTTTCAATCTTTAAAAATTTACGGAATTTTTAAATGAGAGCGAAGCGAACTTCTTTTCAAACTTGTTTGAAAATACACAAACGAAGTGAGTGTCCAATTTCAAAAAAAAATACAAAAAATCAAAAATTTACCTATAATTTTTTATGGTGGCTGAGTAGTTACGTTCAAAACTTAATTAATTAGTGTCCATCCGTAAAGTATAAAATTTTGAAAAAATTTTAACTTTTTCAAGGTAAATTATTATGTTTTTGACAAAAATTACGGGTTTATGGATGAACACTAATTAAGTCAAAAAAAGTGTTCCCTTTTATATGACACATAACCAAATTTAACATATCTCCTGCCAATTTTTATTTCTGCAAATTTAATTATTATTCTTAAATTTTTCCTAATTTCTTATACATAAATACCTAAATTCAAAATTTATTTAAATTTCTAAATTTCTCCAAAATAAAATGCTCCTTGACACATTGCACATAGTAAATTTCCGGTCCCATAAAAACACAACAGCCCGGTTTCAGACAGGAACAACAGTAATTGTCGGAGATAACGGTAGCGGGAAATCAACAATAATTGATGCTGTCCTCTTTGCGTTATCCGGCGAAAAATGGGAAAAACGGGAAGGACTTAAACTGGATAATTTTATCGGATGGAACAATGAAAGAATGTCTGTTTCTTTAACATTTGCGGCAGACGGAGTAAAATACAGAGTCCAAAGAAGCAAAATTTTAAATCGCAGCACTGCTGCATCAGTTGATATCTGGGATGAAAACAATAAATTCTGGAAGAATCTGGCCAACAGGCAGAGGGGTGTTGATGAAAAACTCGGGGAAATTCTAAATTTAAATGAGATAAATACATCAGTTGTCAGACAGGGAGAATTAACGAGGATTTTACAGTTAAAGCCAAGGGAACGAAAGGAATATTTTCATAAGCTGCTCAATCTTGAAGAGATGGAGAAATTTTATGGTGATTTCAGGAAGTATGTGGAGGACTATAAAAACGAGGCAAACAAACTGGCGGGAAAAATCAGCGGCGAAAACGAAAAAAAGAACCGGCTGGATGAAAGACAGAAAGAAAAGGAATCACTGAAAAGGCAAAGAGACGATTTAGAAAAAGAAATAGAAAAATTAAAGGATGATGTTGAAGGAAAAAAAAGGTTATGTGATGAAGCAGAAGCAAAAAAAGACAGACATCAAAAAATTTCAAATGAAATTTACATAAGCGAAAATAATATAAAAAATGTCCAAAGGATAATAGATGAAAAAGAGAAGGAATTAAAGGAGATTGAAGAAATAGAAAAAAAAATTCCCGAATTAAGAGAGGATGCAAAAAAATTTGAGACATTAAAGGTAAAACGGGATGAGGCGGGAAAAATTTTAAATTTAAAAAATCAATACATAACACTTAAAGATCAGGAGAAGGAATATAACAGGCACAATTCAAAAATCTCCGAACTTCAACAGGCAGAGAGTGATTACAACATTATATCCAAAGATATTGAAAATTTAAAGGAAAAAATCTCTGAACTGAAAATCTCTGTTGAAGATATTAAAAGGTTAGACAAACAGGAGGAAGAGACAAAAAAAAAGATAATATATTGCAGGAATTACATCAAAGATACAGGGGAAAGGTATTTTAGCATATTCAGCGAAGTATGTGATCTGGAAAAAATAAAGAAAATTCCTGAGCATAGGGAAATTTTGCAGAAAGAAATTGCGGAATTAATGAAAGAAAGAGAGAATTTTAAAGGAAGAGAACAGGGGTTGAATGCAACATTGAAAATTTTAGATGAACAAAAAAGAGCCCTGAACAAAGAAATTGAAAAGGCGAAAAATGCCTGTAATGAGACAGAAAAGAAAAAAAACATTTGCGATGATTATATCAAAGAGACAGAGGAAAGGTATTTCAGGATATTTAATAAAGGATGCAATCTGGAAAAAATAAAAAATATTCCCGCTGAAAGGGAAAATTTACGGAAAGAGATTGAGAGCTTAATGAAGGAAAGGGAAAATTTTAATGGAAAACAGCAGGAACTGAATGTAACACTGAAAAATCTGGAAAAGCAGAAAAATGAACTTCTAAAAACAGAGTCGGTATGTCCTGTCTGTGAGTCGCCTTTACCCGACAATAAAAAAGCAAATTTACTGGAGAATATTGCTGAAAACAATGAAAAGGCAGTAAATGAATTAAAAGAAATCAAAGCAAAAATAAAAGAGACTGACCTGAATAAAAACAATAAGGATAAAATACAGAAGGATATTGAAGATATAAATACTGACTGGTTTATCGCAAAATATAACGAAAGAGCAGAACTAAACAGAGACCTTGAAGAAATAAAGAAGGATAAAGCAGACAAAGAAGCCAAAGAGAAGGAATATGAAGATGATGAATACAAGAAAAACAGGGAACTGGAAGAAAACAGAAATGCGCTAAAAAATTTTGAATTTACAAAGAACAAACATGAGGAACGATTAAAAGCAGTTGAAAATATAAACAGCGAATTATTTGTGGAAAAGCATAAAGAAATAAATGAGTTGAATACATTAACCGAAAAAATAAAGGAAGATAAAATAAAGGTCAATACCAAAAAGAAGGAATATGAAGAATACATCACACGGTTAAACGGGAAAAATAAAATTTTTAACGAACTCAAAAAGAAGCATGATGACTATATTTATTCAAAAAAATTTGTTGAAGGCACAAACATCAAAGCGATAAACAAGGATACTGAAAAAATTTCAGGTGAAATTAATGCCATAATCCAGACACAAAATTTACCCTGCACAGTTGAAGATGTTGAACATTACATTACAGAAACAAAGAAGCAGCTGGATGCACTGGAAAGAAATAATAAGTTATTAAGCAGATATGAGGGGGAGATAAAAAACAAGAACGAAATAATAAAGATAACTGGTGAGGAAAAAACTACTTATGAAAATTTATTGATGTCTAAAGATGAACTTACTGCAAAAAGAACTGAAATTAACTATAGTGAAGAAAAGCATAAGGGAATTAAAAAGGACTGTGAAGATGTCGGGAAAAGGCATCAGGAAGCAGATAAAAATTTAGGCATAACAAAGACAAATATAGAAAACTGTGAAACCGTGATTGGTGAAATAAATGCTGATTTGGAGAAAATAGAAGGTGCAAAGAAAGAAGAAGAAATTTTAAATGCGTTTATAAATTTCTCAACAAAAATTAGGGACGGATTTGGAAGGAATGGCATGCAGAAAGACATTTCGCAGTCATTTTTCCCGATTCTTGAGATGTATGCAAATAACCTGTTCTCAACATTTGGTTTTCCTTATGACGGCGTGGAAATTTTTGAAGATGAAGAAAATTGCAATATAAATTTAAAAAAAGAGAATAATACAATATCCTCGGCATCGCTGAGCGGCGGCGAGAAGAGTGCTTTATCAATTGCCTTAAATGCCGCATTATCAAAAATCATCGGAAAGGCGGACTTTCTTATACTGGATGAACCAACAGAAAGTTTGGATGAAGGCAAGATTGGTGAATTAATAGAAATTTTAAAGGAATTTAAAGGCGTCTCGCAGTTAATTGTAATCTCACACGACAGGGACTTTAAGAATGCCACGAGGTCACGCCTTGAAATTTATAAAGAGGATGGAATATCGTACATAGCTGGGGAGGAAAGTGAAAATAAAGAAGATGGGGAAGATGGGGAAGATGATGATAAAGATGATGAAGATGGGGAAGATGATGATAAAGATGATGAAGATGGGGAAGATGGGGAAGATGGGGAAGATGGGGAAGATGATGAAAGCAAAGGCGTTAAAAATTTAACAAATACACAGCAGGGACTTTTTGAATTTTGATTTTTATATATAAATATTAATGCAAAATTTAGTAAAGCAGATTAATGAATCGTATATTGGGGGTCCAATGTTAATAGATTTACTATAAAACGATACGAGGAAGCAGAGAAGGAATACAGAGAAGCAATAAGAATCGGTTATAGTGATAAAAATAAACTTGCCGAAGCACATAATAATTTAGGAAATTTATCAAAAAGAAATTTATCAAAAAATCTATGCAAGGGGGTGGTTATGGATTAAATTGTTACGTTTTAGCTAGAATGTCCCTTTTTCGTCTTAGCTAGAATGTCACTATTAATATATGGAGAGCGTTGAAAAAGCCTTAAATTAGGCAAATTCCAAATTTTTGGGTTGTTTGAGCGTATCGGTTTTAAATTCCGATTTCTCAAAAAACAGGGTTTTTCAACAGTCTCATATGAGATTTAAAATATAATTAATTATCCTG
>MNZY01000083.1 GCA_001873845.1 Candidatus Altarchaeum sp. CG2_30_32_3053
AAATCTGTGGGATTTTTTAAATACTGAAAATCTTTGAGATTTTCAATCTTTAAAAATCTTTGAGATTTTAAAATACTAAAACCTTTGGTTTCAATCTTTAAAAAATCTGTGGGATTTTTAAAATACTGAAAATCTACAAGATTTTCAATCTTTAAAAATCTTTGAGATTTTAAAATACTAAAACCTTTGGTTTCAATCTTTAAAAAATCTTTGGATTTTTTTAAATACTGAAAATCTACAAGATTTTCAATCTTTAAAAATTTACGGAATATTTAAATGAGAGCGAAGCGAACTTATTTTCAAACTTGTTTGTAAAGACACGAACGAAGTGAGTGGAACGAAGTGAGCGTAAAATTTCAAAAAAAAAATACAATTTCAAAATTTATGAAATTTGAAAATACACGATTTTTGAAATCATAAAGATTTCAAAAAGACACGAACGAAGTGAGCGTAAAAATCAAAAATTTACCTATAATTTTTTTGGTGGCTGAGTAGTTACGATTTTTTTAAATTTTTCCGTTTTTAAATTTTTATTATAGTAAATTTGCTAACTTTTTGTATAGTTATCAAATTTACGAGTATAGTCATTTTACTGCAAAAAGTCAGTAAAATGACTATAACTTTTTGTATATGTTTTGTATACTTTTTGTATACAAATAATATAAAATGTTAGAAAAATTATTTACTTCAAAGACGAGAACAAAGATTTTGAAGATGTTAGTACTTAATCAAGACGAGAAATTCCATCTAAGAGAAATCTCGCGGATAGTTGTAACCCTTATTTATGTTAAAAAAGAATTGGAGAATATAGAAAAACTGAATCTTGTATCCTGTGTTTCCCACCCCAGCGTAAAAGTTTGGGCGTAATTTTTAAATCCCAAAGATTTAAAAAGATACGAACGAAGTGAGCGTATTTTTGTTTTTAAGCATAATTAATTTTGTAAATTTTTAAAATTACTCGTCCATTTTTTGATGGTGGGAAAGAAGGGTTGTATCAAAAACGATGAATGGAAATTTAACTTTGTTCCAAATAAATAGAAACTCGCCAATATTTCCAGAAATCAGGAATATGTTTATAAAAACCGATTGTTTTGGTGAGTTGATAAAAAAAAGCGTTAGAAGGGCTAAAAATTGACTTTGCTTTTATTTTTGGATCATTTGCAAGATGTGTTGAAAGCAAAAAAAGCGATATTGATCTGTTTATCGTTGGCGATGTTAAAGATGGATCATTTGCAAGATGTGTTGAAAGCAAAAAAAGCGATATTGATCTGTTTATCGTTGGCGATGTTAAAGATGATGCGTTATTCCTGCTCATTGAGAAAACAGAAAAAGAAACGAGAAAAAAAAATAAATTATATCCTGTGGATAATGCCTCTTTTGAAAGAAAGAGCAAAAAAGCACCACTTGCTCAATGAAATAACAAAAAATCCAATAACAATGCTCGTTGGAGATGAAAATGAACTCAGAAGAATCATCGGACAGGATGTAGGAAAGAATTGAAGGGAATGAAGAACTTCTGAAGAACGCTTTAACATTAGCCAAAAGAGATTTGAAAACCGCAAAAGATGTTTTGATGAGTGAGGATTACGATTGATGTTTGTCCATTGCATACAATGCTATGTTGCAAGCAGGTAGGGCTTTGATGTTTTCTCGTGTCTATCGGCCAAAGGGAGAATATAAGCATCTTGCGGTTGTGGAATTTGTAAGATCCAAATTTAGCGATGAATTTGCGGACGAAATGTTGTTCATTTTCAACAAAACGAGGAGAAAAAGACATATCGTAGTTTATGAAAAGGTTGACATAGTCAGCGAAGAAGAGGCAAAGAACACGATAAAATGGGCTGAAGAATTCATTGAAAAAGTTGAAGAAATTTTGAAAAAATAATGACTCATATTTTCAATGTCGTGAATTTGCTATAAAATTTCAAAAAATTTTGGTTTATTCACGAATTCATAAACATAATTCCTAAATTTCTATTTTGTCCCCGTTATTTAACAGGAAAATATCTTTATTTATTTTATAGCCCTCTTCACATGCCAAATCAATATAAGCACCTTTCATTTCCGTTGTTCCGTGAGAAGGAATAATAATTTCCGGGTTTAACAAATTTAACATTCTTCTGTGTTCTTCTTTTGACGCATGTCCGCTGACATGAACATCTCCGAAAATTTTAACATTGTTTGCTTTAAATTTTGCCTCTAAAATCTGGCGGTTTGCAATGTTGATAGCACTCGGAATTATATTTGAAGAAAATATAACCGAATCATTCTTGTCAAATTTAAAACCTGAATGGACAATCTTTGACAGCGCGGAATGCTCCTCGCCCTGATGCCCTGTTGCTATAATTAAATATTCTTCTTTTCTGTTCTCTATTGACTTCAGGAAATCCATCACGGAGTTTATTTTTCTGATAAATTTTGTATCTTTTGAAATTTTTATTAAGGATAATTCTTCTGCACTATTTAAATTTGAGATAAGCGATTTTCCCATTACTACAACCCTTTTGTTAAGTCCCTTTGCCGTTTCAAATATTGTCTTAAGCCGTTCAATATGTGTTGAAAATGTTGATACAATCGTCAGCCCTCCATTGTCATTGGCAAATTTAATTGTGTCCTCAACATTCTTTGCAGCAACTGACTCCGAAGGTGTTTTTCCCTTCACATGAACATTTATCGACTCGGTAACGAATGCTTTGACCCCTTCTCTCCCGATTTCCCTCAATCTTTCATAATCAACCTTTGCGATAGTAGAAGCATCGTCCAGTTTAAAATCATTTGCATAAACAACAATGCCTTCCTTTGTGTGTAAAACAATCATTGATGCCTGCGGAATACTGTGCGTTACTTCAACAAATTCAATGCTGATATTATTCATTTCAACAATTTTTTTATATTGTGTGGGATTAAATTTACCCCTGGGATAGATTCTTCTTCCTATTGCAGATGCATAAGGTGTTGCAAATATGGGTGCATTAAACTTATTTATTCCTACTGCCCCGACATGGTCTAAATGTCCGTGTGAAATTACCTGTGCAAGTATGTTTCCTTCAATACAATCCGTATCGGGAATAGCACCGACTTCTGCCAGTCGTTTTTTTTGTTCTGTAACCCGGATTGCTTCCGGCTCCACATCATACATCTGAAGAACATCTATTCTTATTCCGTTATCTATCACGACATTATTGCCTTCCACATGGACAGCAGTCATATTTTTTCCGACTTCATTATAACCGCCAACAGCATAAATTTTCATCTTTTACAAATTTTAGGTATGTCTTTAAATTTTTTTTAAATTTTTAAAATTTTCCAGTGATTGCTTTTTTTTCCTTTTTGGAGTGTTTTTAAAATCGCGGAGATTTAAAAATATCCAAATTGTATGAAGTTATTTTCTTTCTTTTTTGAAGAAAGAAAAGTTCCTTTCATTATAATCGCCAACAGCATAAATTTTCATCTTTTACATCTTTTACAAATTTTAGGTCTGTCTTTAAATTTTTTTTAAATTTTTAAATTTTCATTGATCCAGTTAAAAAAGTCCTTATCCCCTTTTTCTATGGATATTGAGAATATTGCAGGAATTTCATAAGAATGGATTTTCTTAATTTCTTTAATAATTTTTTTCACCAGTTCACTTCGGGTTTTTATAATCATCGCCACTTCATTGTCTGTTTCAGTTTTTCCTTTCCATTTGTAGAATGATTTTATGGGAAATGTGTTGATGCATGCAGCCAGATTTTTCTCAATTAAATTTTTACTTATATTTTCTGCTTCTTCTTCACTCCCCGCGGTTGTATAAACAATACTGTGTGCCATTGTAACAAATTTCTGTTTGTAATTACGATTAACATAAAAAATTAGTAACTGTTCAGCCACCAAAAAAATTAATGGTAAATTTTTGATTTTACGCTCACTTCGTTCGTGTCTTTTTGAAATCTTTATGATTTCAAAAATCGTGTATTTTCAAATTTCATAAATTTTAAAATCGTATTTTTTTTTTTTGAAATTTTCCACTCACTTCGTTCGTGTATTTACAAAAATGCAACCCATTTTTGTAAGATTGAAAATCTTATGGATTTTGAGACCGTTTAAAACCCTGTTGGTTAAAAAGAGTTTTTATTAAAAATTTGTTCGTTTTAATTTGATTTTGCTATTTTTAAGTTGTGAAACTTAAAAATCTTTGAACGAACAAAGTGAGTGAAATGATTTTTAGATTTTTAAAGATTGAAACCGAATGTTTCAGTATTCAAAATAAATTTTGAAATAAGTTCGATTCGCTCTCATTTAAAAATTCCCAAGATTTTTTAAAGATTGAAACCAAAGGTTTCAGTATTTTAAAATCTCAAAGATTTTTAAAGATTGAAAATCTCAAAGATTTTCAGTATTTAAAAAATCCCACAGATTTTTAAAGATTGAAACCAAAGGTTTCAGTATATTTTCAAAACTTTGCTTTTTGAAAATAAGTTCGCTGTTGCTCGGATATTTTAAAATCCTTTTGGATTTTAAAATACCCTTTGAATAGTTACTATAAAAAATTATTAAAATTTACAAAATTTTAAGCAATCAGGTCATAACTGTGATTATAGTCATTTTGACATCTTTTGAGAATATTGTTTTTATCCATATTTATTATTCAAATCATAATATGCAATATTGATGTTCAAAATAAATAATTAAATAAGTTCGATTCGCTCTCATTTAAAAATTCCCAAGATTTTTTAAAGATTGAAACCAAAGGTTTCAGTATTTTAAAATCTCAAAGATTTTTAAAGATTGAAAATCTCAAAGATTTTCAGTATTTAAAAAATCCCACAGATTTTTAAAGATTGAAACCAAAGGTTTCAGTATATTTTCAAAACTTTGCTTTTTGAAAATAAGTTCGCTGTTGCTCGGATATTTTAAAATCCTTTTGGATTTTAAAATACCCTTTGAATAGTTACTATAAAAAATTATTAAAATTTACAAAATTTTAAGCAATCAGGTCATAACTGTGATTATAGTCATTTTGACATCTTTTGAGAATATTGTTTTTATCCATATTTATTATTCAAATCATAATATGCAATATTGATGTTCAAAATAAATAATTAAAAGTTGAAAAATTCACTATAATTTATATCGGTTATTCCTCTCTGGTTTCAAACGATAACATAATTCAGAACAATTTTTAATATTCACTAACTCTTTGGTCATTATGTTTCATCCTAATCCTCGTCTTTACATAGTAAATTTGCTAACTTTTTGCATAGTTATTAAATTTACGAGTATAAGTTCGCTTCGCTCTCATATTTTGAAAATCACCTCACTGTTGCTCGGAGATTTTCAAATCTCTGCGATTTGAAAATAGTCATTTTACTGCAAAAAGTCAGTAAAATGAATGTAGATGTGTACGGGAATGTCGTTATATGGCAAAAATTTTTAACATAAATTTCATAAAAATATAAAAATCAAAACAAATTGTTAAAAGGCAAAAATTTTTAACATAAATTTCATAAAAATATAAAAATCAAAACAAATTGTTAAAATGATAGAGGAAACAAAAATAACGGAATTAATTGTAAGAAATGCAGTAGATGATTTTTTAAATAATTTAGATGTTGATGTTGTTGTTGCCGGAGGCGGTCCTGCCGGATTAACAACAGCAAGGTATCTTGCAAAGGCAAAAAAGAAGGTTGTGCTCTTTGAAAGAAAATTAAGCATTGGTGGAGGTATGTGGGGTGGCGGCATGATGTTTCCAAGAGTTGTGCTTCAAAAAGGCGGCAAAGAAATTTTGGAAGAATGCGATGTGAAGTGTAAAAAATCAGGTGGCTTGTGGGTAGCAGACAGTATTGAATGCGTGACAAAGATGACTGCCAAAGCAATTGATGAAGGTGTCAAAATTTTTAATCTTGTAAGTATTGAGGATGTTATAATTCGCAATAATGAAGATAATAAAAATAATAAAAATCGTAAGAATAAAACCAAAATTTGCGGAGTCGTGATAAACTGGACTGCTGTTCAGATGGCAAATTTACATGTAGATCCTCTGTCAGTAAAGTCAAAATTTGTTGTTGATGCAACAGGACATGAAGCAAGCATAAGTCATTTGGTTGTTAAAAAGGTTGGAAATTTAAATACAAAAACAGGAGATGTCCTTGGTGAGCGTTCTATGTGGGCTGAAAAAGGCGAAAGTGATATAATGGGCAATACTGGGGAAGTTTATCCGGGATTGTTTGTTTCGGGAATGGCTGCAAATGCTGTTTATGGAAGTGAAAGAATGGGGGCAATTTTCGGAGGGATGTTGATGTCCGGAAAGAAGGTAAGCGAATTGATTTTGAAAAAGATATAAATTTTGACTTTGACAACTCATATAGTTTATTAATCTTTTATTTTTGTAACTGTTCATGCCTGTGTGAAATTTAAAATTTTCACAATTTACAAAATAAAGTTTTGTAAGCATACTAACGAGGTACATATATGTGAAGTTTTAAGATTATAGTCAATATATTAATTTTTACACTCTTGAAGTAGATTAATGAATCGGATATTTGGTGTAAAATGTTGATAGATTCACTATAATTAATTTTAAAATTAAAATATTGGACCGATATGCCTGAACTAAATCCAATGCAGCATCTTAATTACAACAAAATTTTACTAAATTTATGCATTTGTTTGAAGATAACGCATGCGTAAACCAATGCAGTGTTTCTGACTATCTTTTTTGATGTTTTTTCTCTTCTTTTATGGTCATTTTTAAAAATTTCAGTAACCTCTTTTTATATTGTGATATGCATACACAATTCCTAAATTTTTGCTGTTTTTATTTTTAGTGAATCCATGTTAAAAATAATCAGGATTTCTACATATAATTCCGAAATATCTTCTTCTTTCTTTAAATTCCGGATGTGGAAGATTCCATTCATTACAGAATCTATTCAGCTATAATATCCCTAATATTTTGAACTGATTGCCGAATGTTGCCGAATGTTGAATTATATACGGGACTTACGCAAAAGTAGCATGAATCTTTCACCTCACTTCGTTTGGAGATTTTCAAAATATTTGCGATTTTCAAAATAAGTTCGTTTCGCTCTCATTTAAAAATCTTGCCAATTTTTAAAGATTGAAAATCTCATAGATTTTTAGTATTTTAAAATCTTGTAGATTTTTAAAGATTGAAAACTTGTAGTTTTCAGTATTTAAAAAATCCCGTGATTTTTTAAAGATTGAAACCAACGGTTTCAATATATTTTCAAAACTCTGCGTTGAAAATGGTTTTTAATTTTTTTTACAATGTGAACCTCATAAGTCATATTTAAATAAAATGTTTTAGATGTTTTAGATGTTTTAGATATTTTCAAATACTTATATTTCTACAACAAATTAATTCATAATAATTTTTTATAAATTTTTTATAAATTTTTTACTTAAATTTAACTTTTTACCATTAAAATTTACCCTCAAATTTAACTATCAAACTCAACATTCATATATTTATAAATTTAACAATGCTTTTGGCAGAGTCATCTTTTGCGATGGGAACCGTAAATGACACACTGGATGCAGCAACCAGGACGCCTGATGCCGGAGGAATATCTCTTCAGATAATTCTCATTTTCATCATCGTGTTGCTAATATCAGCAATTATATTTTATTACTTTAAATTTTACAAAAGGAGAAATGAAGGAGAAGGTAATGATTTTGGCAGGACATTGAAAGGAGGGTTGGGCGGTACGGAAGGTGGTACGGGAGGTATAGGTGGTATAAGTATAGGTGGCAGGAGGAAATTTAAGATCACCTTTAAGGTTTCAGATGAGAACAAAAAGCAGGTAAATGACTCATTCCTGCTTTTACAAAAGGAAAGCGGCGATATAGAATTCTCAAATAAAATTCCATCAGCAGTTACAATTCCAAATTTAGATGAAGGAAGATATAATATCAAAATGGTAAAGGATGGTTATGCAGCAATAAATCAGATAGTAAATTTAAAGGCAGATATGAATTTTGATGCACTTTTAAACGCTGATAAAGGAAAGTCATACACAGAAGCAAAAGGTCTGATAAAAGGCATTATAGAAGGGATGCCTGTGATTGAAATTTTTGTCCTGACACCATCGGGAATTCCTCTTAACAACGCAAAAATTTTGATAGGGAGTCAAAAAAGCAAACAGGAAGTAAAAACAAACAGCAACGGAATGTGCACATTAACAATTCCCAAGGGAGAATATCTTTTGAGCATTGAAAAGGATTTGTGCGAAAGTCAGATGAGGCATATAACAATAAACATGAATGAAAAAGTCGTGATAAATTTAATTCCGACGACAAAGATAACACCAGAACAACGAAATAAATTACAACTGGCGTATTCTATGGTTTTAAATGCGTATAATGAAATTCACATCGGTTATGAAAGAACAATTCCGAAATATTTTGTAAAGGTTTCTGAAAAGGTTGTTAAGGAAATAGAAAAACAGGCAGAGAATGTAAATTTTAATTCAAATGAGGAGTATGAGAAAGTTATGAATGACTATATAAAAGCTGCCGAAATTTCAATGAATATACTTGCCGTAGGGATGCTTGAAAACAGGAATGTTTTACTTTATGCAAAATTATCCCGGTACGAGAAAGAGATAGAACCGCCTGTGTTGCCCGATGTTGAAAAAATTTCTATATCTGATGCTTACCGCATACTTTCAGAGGTTGATAATGTTTTGATTTATGAGATAAGAAATATAAGCACATATCCGGTTGCCGTGTTGTGGAGAGCGGCAAAACATCTTCTTAACGAGCCAAATGACGCATCAGCACACATCGGTGGAATATTTTTAAAGGCAGCGGAATTTATGTTAAAAAATGATGAATTAAGAAGACGACTGAAGATAACAATTTTGTAAATTTAAATATATAGTGAAAATTTCAACTTTTGATTATTTAATTTAAATATATTACCAATTAATAAATAAGTATTTAAACCAAAAATGGTAAGAAAACCAAAAGTAGTCAAACATATCGACTACGATACTTTAAAGGATTTATATCTGAAAGAAAAGGATGCACGGGTAAAGGAAAGATTATTAGCAATGCTTGAACTGTACGATGGAAAAAGTCTAAGCGACACAGGAAAAATTGTTAAGCGCAGTAAACCAACTATAGAAAGGTGGCTACAACAATGGAACAAGGA
>MNZY01000061.1:0-3911 GCA_001873845.1 Candidatus Altarchaeum sp. CG2_30_32_3053
CCCCGATTTCTTTAGCAATTTTCAGGGAATTTTCAAGAAATACGATTGCTTTTCTGAAATCACCTAAACTTTGATAAGCCACACCTAAATTTGTATAACATGCTGACTCGCCTGCTTTATCCCCGATTTCTTTATCAATTTTCAGGGAATTTTCAAGAAATACGATTGCTTTTCTGAAATCACCTAAATTATAGTAAGCTACACCTAAATCTGTATAACATGCTGACTCGCCTGCTTTATCTCCGATTTCTTTAAAAATTTTCAGGGAATTTTCAGGGAATTCAATTGCTTTTCTGAAATCACCTAAACTTTGATAAGCATTACCTAAATTTGTATAACATTTTGACTCGCCTGCTTTATCCCCAATTTCTTTAGCAATTTTCAGGGAATTTTCAAGAAATACGATTGCTTTTTTGAAATCACATAAGCCATTATGAACTAAACCCACACCCATAATAGACATTAAAATCCCTTTTTTATCATTTAATTTTTCATACAAATTTTTAGAATTTTTGAAATACATTATGGATTTATCATAATTACATATCTTCAAATACATTTTCCCTAAATTTAAGGAAATATCTGCAACCTTATAGTCATCTTCTGCATTACTCAGCAAGTGCTCCTGTATCTTTATCCTGTCCTTTAATTCATTCTCGTTATCGTAATAAATATCTGATACAAAAGAACGCATTTGCATCTTTGTACCTTCTACAAATTCATTTTTCTCTTTGATAGTAATTCTGTTGGCAAATCTGTAAAAATCAGGTGCGCTCTTTATTATCTCATCCATAATATATATGGGGCAAAATATAATGGTTCTCAATTTCAATTTAAGAAAAATTTCTCTGCTCCAGTTCAAATAACCTATGATTTCAGGCAAAGCATTTTCTATTCCCTCAACAAGAACAACTGTCTTTTCATCAATCTTTTTTGATTCAAAGTCCATATACATTCTTGCCGGTAAATTTTTATTCTTTTCATCAAGAACAATAGTATAAAACTTAAAGTTTATTCGTTCATTCAAGGTTTTAATTATTTCGTTTCTCAAAGGGATGTTGTTGCACTCTACAAGAAGAATAACTCCACTGTTTGCAAGCTTAAGAACCAAAACCAACTCATCTATACTCTTACATATATCCTTGTCCTCTATCTGGCTGTATCCTTTGAATTTTTCTGTTTTTCCATTCTCTCTTTTAACAAAGGAACAATTAGAGGATGAACATCGCACCATCTTTTAGCATTTAAATATTCAAGAACACTCAAATTATGAAATAATTCCAACAGGATTTTGCCATCAACAGCGACCTTTGTTCTGTGAATCTCGTCAAGAATTAGATAGTGCTCCTTTCTCAATATCCTGTCAAAGTCATTTCTCATATTGTTTATTGTGCTGTTAATATCTTCAATTTCTATCTTATTCCTATTTCTCATAATTGCGTTGATACAGGCGGATCTAATCATATACACGAAGTGATACAAGTTGCCTCCGGAATTTTCAATCGCGATATTTATTGCTTCATTGGAAATCAGTTTAAGGTCCATCCTTTTTTCAAGTATTGTGGTTAATGTCTTTCTTTCTTCTTCATCCTTTTCTCCATTGCTTTTCCATACCCTTATATTAGGAAGTATAAATGCATCAGTGAAATTCTGTTTTATCTGCGTGTACTCATTTGAATGAACAATGGATAAAGGTATTGTGTAAATTATACTGCAATTTGGCAGCGTTAACGAATTGCTGCTTTCATAAAATAATTCTTCTGCTCTTTTTAAGTCCAGCTTATCAAGATCATCAATAATCACTATTATTTTTTTATCTGACTCCATAAGTTTAGAATTATCTTCAATACTATAAATCATTGTGTTTATCTTTTCTACCAGGTCTCCTAATCTTGGTTTCAGTTCTTTTCTGATTTCTTCTCTGGTTGTTGCTTCAACCCGCATTTTGGTGCCAAGTTTTCCAAGAAGATAATTGAGTCCTGCTTCCAACCCAGCACTAACATTTTCTTCGGTAATTTCTATTTTGGTTCTTTTAATCATCCATTCGGACAAATCTTTACACAATTCTTTGGATATTTTAATGTCGTTCTTAAATGCCTGTTTATAAATCTCAGAACCAATTGTCAGCAGAAGGTCAATATATGTTATATCGTAAATACTTAATGTCTCAGATACAGAAAATTTAACAACAAAGTACTTATTATATTTTTTAACTTCATCTGAAAGAATATTTAATTCTGTTGATTTTCCCGAACCTCTATGTCCGGTAAACAAAAATTTTTCTGGTTTTTCGGTTGTTCCTACAATTAATCTTTTTACAATTTCATCAACAGGACTTTGGCGTTTTGTATAGTATTCCTTATCCACTAATGGTTGTATGCTAAATATATTATATATCTGAGAAATATTATCTGCTTTCATCTTTTTATTGTTTAATGGTTGTGGTTATTACTATATTATTAAAATTTAGAGATAAATAATTAAATTTCTATTCAAAAAAGGCAGCAGTTGTAATCTGCCTTCTGTTTTTTGGGAATTTGTCTGAGCGGCAAATTTGCCTTGCACCCTCAGCATTATGTTCGTTTCACAAAATTTAATGTATCGTCGGTATTTCATCTGAAACCCTCATTCTCATTTACACTAAATTGTCTCGTCTCTGTACCATAATGAAACCATCTCTGGCTTTTTCTGATTAATGGATGGGCAGAATTTCCTTTGCTTTCGCAATCCTCCCACAACTGCTACCTAATAAAGAATTAGGAATTGCTTACTATAAAATTTCAAAAATCCTATAGATTTTATTTTTTCACAAACTCCTTTAACAATTCAAAATTTTTCGTTATGCTTGTGCCTATCAGCAATGCATCCGCATATCTTAATGCAGCCCTTACATCTTCTTTATTTTCAATCCCACTTTCCGCAACAATAATTCTATTTTCCCTGTTTTTTATCTTTTCAGAGAGTTTTAATTTATTTAAGTCAATTTCAAAATTTTCCAGATTTCTTGTATTTATTCCGACAATATTTGCATCACCGATAAATTTCAAATCATCCTCATCACGAACCTCAACGATAC
This sequence comes from Candidatus Altarchaeum sp. CG2_30_32_3053, assembly GCA_001873845.1. Taxonomy (GTDB): domain Archaea; phylum Altiarchaeota; class Altiarchaeia; order Altiarchaeales; family Altiarchaeaceae; genus Altiarchaeum; species Altiarchaeum hamiconexum. The sequence continues at coordinate 3,077 of MNZY01000061.1, forward strand.
ATTCTAAATTTAATTTTCCCGCAATTTCCAAAAATTTACCTGTTTTTTTCTTCAAAACACCTGCTATTAACAAAACCGCATCAGCCCCGTAAATATAACTTTCATATATATGTATTTCATCAATTATAAAGTCCTTGCGAAGCAAAGGAATGTTTATTTTATTTTTATCTTTATTTTCTTTAAATTTCAAATCCCGTAATCTAATTAAATTTTTTATGTCTCCTTCAAAATTTTTGTCAGTCAGGATTGACAAAGCACACGCCCCATAATTCTGGAAAATTTTTGCTGTCTCTATTACATCAACTTCTCTTATTTCTCCAAATTTCGGGCTTTTTCTCTTTATTTCGGCAATAACAGGAACTCTGTATTTTGCTGCCTCTCTTATTGCTTTACTTATAGAAGTCCTGAATTTTTGCTTTTCTAATCCCTTTCTTTTTTCATCAACAATCTTTGAGAGTAAATTTTCCATGCTATCCTATTACTTTAATATATCCCGGTTTTGGTTCGTAAAAATACCCCATTTCCAATAATTCGTAAATTTTGTCTGCAAGATTGATATCTTTCAAAGAAGGAGAATGTGAATATAATTCACTTGCAACATCTTCAATTTTAACCATGTTGTCTTTCTTATCTTTTGCTAAATTTTCAACAAACCCGACAATTGTCATATTAATAGCTCTTTGTTTTTTGTATTCATCAGCGCTAATTTCAGCATTTTCAAATACATTTTTATATTCTGCAATATCCTCTTTAATTTCTTCTTTATCTTCTTTAATATCCTCTTTATCTTCTTTAATATCCTCTTTATCTTCTTTAATATCCTCTTTATCTTCTT
>MNZY01000061.1:3919-6103 GCA_001873845.1 Candidatus Altarchaeum sp. CG2_30_32_3053
TCTTCTTTAATATCCTCTTTATCTTCTTTAATATCCTCTTTAATTTCTTCTTTTTCTTTCTCTTTTTCTTTGGGCATTTGTACTTCTTCCTTTTTTGACATTTCCAAGCCCGTTTTGGAAATCTCCGAACGAAGTGATGTGCTTGCCTTTTTAGTTGTCTTTTCTTCTTTTTCTTCTTTTATTTCAATGCGACCTTTTTCTGCTGTCTCTTCGGGCTTTACCTTAAATTTCCTGGTTAAATGCATCAGTCCTTTTTTCCTTATTTCGTGAAATTTCTCATAAATTTGTTTTGTCGACTCAATTACGCTATTGTCCTGATTTGCATTCAAATAAAGCGTCCCTTTATAAAAAGGGTTTGCATAAATTAGCAGATAAATTTCTTTATTTCCTTCGGAAAATTTTTGTAAAACATTAACAGCATCCTGTAAAGCCCTTTCATTAAATGTTCCCGCAGTAATCACAAAATTTTCACCGTCGTTTAATGTGAGCATAACCCCGAATTTTGTTCTTTTGCATTCAACGACCTTTCCGCACATCGCTATAGTATCACCTGTCCCGAATTTCATCTGTAATAAATTTTTATTTCCTTTCCTAATATATTTTGCATCTTTTAGATCACCTGATGCACAAAACAAAACATGCATTTTGTTTTACTATGCTTTTAATTTCACTTTTATTTTTATTTCACTTTTATTTTTATTTTATTTCTATTTTTATTTCACTTTTATTTTTATTTCACTTTTATTTCACAAGATCTTTACAAGGCTATATTTCAAACAATAATAAATTATTAATGTTAAATTACTAATTTAAAAGATTATTAAAATTAACTTAAAATAATTTCGTTTTACTCAAATATTTAAAGTAAATTAAAATAAATTAAAATGGCAAAAGCATTTGGAAAAAAAGATAAATGGAAATTAAAGAAAAAATACAAAATTGTAATTCCTGAAAATTTTGGATACATGGAAATGGGATTAGTTGTCTCATCTAAACCTGAAAATTTAATTGACAGAAAAATTTCCTATTCCATCAGAGATATTACTCATGAAAAACAAAAGCAGCACATAAATGTCACATTTAGAATTAAAAAAGTAGAAGGTGATAAGGCACTGACAATGTTTGACTCGCTGAGTGTAGACAGAAAATATTTAATGAGCAGAATCGTTCCGGGACATACATTAATAGACCAGCCATTTATTATTAAGTTAAAGGATGCTGATATGAAACTTGCAATGAATATACTAACTGCCTATAAAGTTCATGCCTCGCAAAAGAAGGATATGATAAAGAAAATACCTGTGGTTTTAGATGAATATAAAAACGAAAAAGTAAATAACTTTTTGGAGCTCGTTATTTCCGGAAGGACAAACGTTGCAATTTTTAAAAATTTAAAGAAAATCGCACCGGTAAGAAGGGTTGAAATAAGAAATATGAATGTTTTGAAATTGAGGCCGACTGATGAGCCGATTGCTGAAACAGCAGAACCAATAACCCCCGAAACACCCGCAATCCCTGTGCAGGAAAATTTATCTTCTGAAACACCTCTGCCATCAGATAATCAACAATCAACACAGACGCCTTCTGAGCAACAGCCGCAACAATCAGCAAACAATGTCTAAAAAGCATATTTGTAAGATATATTTGTTTCTCATAGTATAGTACTGAACAAAAAATTTTCATCATATTTTTGGTTTGAAATTTTTTAACTTTCTTTTTTAACTGCTTTTGCGGGAGTAAATTTAGGGCAAACTGTAAATTTATTTGTGAAAACGCGTTAATAAGAGCAATTGGCGAATTTGAAATTAACCCTGGAACAATAATTACAGAGGATTATAAGAGCAAGGAAAATTTTGACAGAAATATAATAAAATTTATTCCTTTATGGGAATGGCTGTTTATACTTGAAACTGTTTGGGAGTTGATAAATAAAATTTCATACGACACATAATTTATTAAACAACATAAACAACCTGATTATTACAGGTTATGTGCCATATGAAAGTAGGCCACTTATATTTTTGTAAATTATCAATTGAACTTTGAAGATTAAATAAAAATTTCAATAAATAATATTTTTGATTATAAAATTGATTGTTTTTACGTTATTTAATTTTCCATCTTCTCCTTCTGTGTAGATGGATAATTTTTTTAATTCAATATCTAAAACACAAAATACAAATA
>MNZY01000110.1 GCA_001873845.1 Candidatus Altarchaeum sp. CG2_30_32_3053
GAGTAAGTCCTGTTAATTTTTAAATGGTCACATTTTTCAATAAATTTTTGCAAATTTGAATACAAATTGATCAACTCACGAACAAAAAGTTGTCATCTATAGTAAATTATAAAAATATTATTAAAATAAAAGTTTCCCATTTCGCAAAAATATAGTTAATTATTGGTTGAGTAGCAAATAGAAGTAGGCCATTATAGTCATTTTGACATCTTTTGATAATATTGTTTTTGTCCATGTTTATTCTTCAAATCATAATATGTAATATTGATGTTCAAAATAAATGATCAAAAGTTGAAATTTTCACTATAATAAGGCAAAGGACATACTGATTGAAGATGTTTCTGTGAAATATATTTCGCAGGAATATTTAGTTGTCCAGAAGATAATTGCCGGAAGGACAAAAGATTTAGAGGATGCAAAGGGAATTATAGATATTCATGGGGACAAAATAGACATTGCCGAGATTGAAAGAATACTAAAACCATTTGAAAAAGGTGAAGATGGAAAAAAATGGTTTAAAAAATGGAGAAAAATGAAAAAGAGCTTCAAAAATGACTAAAAATATAAAAAAATGATTTCGCTTACATTCGCTTACGCTCACTCTGTCAGTGTATTTTCAAATCTCATTTGGAAATCATCTCACTTCGTTCGGAGATTTTTGAAATCTCTGCTATTTCAAAAATCGTGTATTTACTCATTTATCTCACTCCCATTCGTTCGTAAATTTTTTAAAAAACTGATGGCATAAATTTAACCAGTATGCTGGTTATTTTTTAAAAATTTTAACAGGTAAACTATATAAATATCAGATAAAAACCAGATAATAATAAATCATAAATAAAATCACAATGAAACTCACATCAAAAATTTTAAACATTGAAGCAGGAAACTTTGTCGTTTTGCTCAATGAGGAAGATGCATACGAAATGGGAATTTGTCTTATAGACAGAGTTAAAATTTCATCCGGTTCAAAAAATACAAATTCAGTTAATGCAGTTAATGCGATTAATGCAATTCCAAATTTTACAAAAATTTATCTTAATAAAGGTGAAATCGGGATTTATGACGAAGTCCAGCAGATGTTAAATGTTAAGAATGGCGATATGATGGATGTTTCGCTTTCTTCCCGTCCGGTTTCATTGGAATATATAAGAAAAAAGATTGATGGAATAAATTTAAATAATGAAGAAATCAGAGCAATTGTCAGGGATATTGTCCAGGGAAATTTAAGTTCTGTTGAATTGGCCGGCTTTGTAATTGCCACTTACCTTCACGAAATGGATGCCGATGAAACAATTTTTTTAATAAATGCAATGGTTGAGACGGGAGAAACAATTGACTTCGGAGGGAAGGTGGTTGATAAACACAGCATTGGAGGAATTGCCGGAAACAGAACGACGATGCTTTTAGTTCCGATAATTGCATCAACGACTTTAAAAATTCCAAAGACATCCTCAAGAGCAATAACTTCTGCATCTGGAACGGCAGACACAATGGAAGTTCTTGCAAAAGTTGAATTTGATGCAGAGAACATAAAAGGCATTGTTAAAAAAGCTTACGGATGTATTGTTTGGGGAGGGGCAATAAATTTAGCACCAGCCGATGATAAAATAATAAAGGTAGAATATCCCTTATCAATTGACCCGGATTCTCAAATGCTCGCAAGTGTCATAGCAAAAAAGAAAAGCGTTAATGCAAAATATTTGCTTGTTGATATTCCCGTTGGAAGGGGTGCAAAAATAAACAACATTGAAAAAGGAAAGGCATTGAGCAATGAATTTATAAACATAGCAACAAAACTAGGAATCAAAACAAGGTGTTTAATAACAGATGGCTATTCACCGGTTGGAAATGGAATAGGCCCATCATTGGAAGCAAGAGATGTGTTAATGGCACTGGATTATGAAAATTATAAATCCAGGCAGGACTTCAGAATTCCTTATGATTTAATAAATAAATCGCTTGACATGGCAGCAAATATTTTTGAGATGGTTTATAATAAAGATAATAATAAAGATAATAATAAAGATAATAAAAAGGACTACAGAAAAATTGCCGAAGAAGCTTTAAGAACAAAGGCATTAAAAAAGATGAAGGAAATTATTGAGTTGCAGGAAGGAAATCCGGAAATAAAAGCAGAAGATATTGAAATCGGAGATAAATTTTGCGATATATATGCAGAGTATAAAGGTAAAGTAAAATTTATAAGCAACTGGAAAATTTCTCAAATCGCAAGGGCATCAGGAGCGCCTTATGATAAAAAGGCAGGAGTGTATCTAAAAATTTCAGTCGGCGATTTTGTAAGGCCTAATGACTCATTGTTCACTCTGTATTCTTCATCATCTTACAAATTAGAACATGCGATAGAGCTTTCAGAACGATTAAAGCCAATAGAAATCGGGGGAGCTATAATTGAAAAAATTGAATAAGATTTTAAATTTCTGACAAAATTACACTCTCTGAATAGCTACAAAATAAATAAATTATTCACATTCAACAACCCTGTCCTTCTCTTTAACATTAAACCCAAATAAATTTACAACATAGATGTTTGTCATTGCGTGCATCGTTTTTTCTATTTTTGCCTTTCCCTTTGCAAGTGCGATGTAAGGAATAATCTGATCACTCGTATGGGAATCAACTCCTGTGTTGCTCTTAATTTCATTTATTATGTCTTTTGCACATTCAATTCCGACATCCTCTGCCTTTTTGTTCACCTCTCCAAGCGAACATGCACCTATAACTGACTTTTCTGTTTTTGCGAATAGCGTTATTCCACTGCCGGTTGAAAAAGTATCCGCGTACGCTTCACTTATCTCAATATTATCGCACAAATTTTCACCCCGTAAAAATTTTTCTGCTGCGTTTTTTTGTCTTTCAACAACATTTCTGCCTTTTAAAACAGCACTTGCATGAGAAATCCCATAAATTTCAGAAAATTTTCCCTTTTCGGTAAAATTTATACTGTTAAATTTATCCACCTTTTTAATCACAATTCTTATCTTCCCTCCACCCTTCGGATAATAGCCCCTTTTTAAAATTTCAATTTCTGCATTTAAACCAATTGTTTTTAAAATCGGAAGCGTTACAAATTTAACATAATCAACAGATGGTGCAAATCGGACATCTGTTCCGCCGGTAATTTCAACTTCAACATCATTATGAATAGTGGAAATCAGCAATGCCTGCAAAACCAGAGGAATTGAGCCAGCAGTTCCTATATCTATTGCCCATTTTCTGTCTGAAATTTCTCCGGGATAAAATTCAATTTCGGTTGAGCCGATTTCCATGCCTTTAATATCTGCATCGCATACCTTTCCGACTGCTTTTATTGCACTTATGTGTTGTGCCCGTAATCCCTGATTCTGCCTTTTTTTTCTTATATTTATAATTCTTACCGGAATTTTTGTTATGGTGCTTAATGCCGCGCCTGTTCTCAAAATTTGCCCACCGCCTTCTCCGTAAGAGCCGTCTATTACCAGCATGTTAATTAAAATTTAATTTGTAACTGCTAATTTATAAATTTAAAAAATTTCATTAAAAATTTCATTATAAAAATTTAATTATAAAATATAGAATACAAAAATTTAAAAGATGGATATAAAAGAACGAATAACAAAATTTCAGGAATTTATAAAGTACTGGATTAAGGAAACCGGCAGAATTTTACGGCTTACAAGAAAACCAAAGCGATCTGAATTTGACGAAGTTACAAGAATTACTGGATTGGGGATACTTTTATTTGGATTTGTGGGCTTTGTAATCTTTTTTATAACACATCTCATAAAAATGTCATAAAGCAATTAACATGAATAACAATAATAACAATAATAAATAACAATAATAACAATAATAAATAACAATAATAACAACAATAAATAACAAC
>MNZY01000180.1 GCA_001873845.1 Candidatus Altarchaeum sp. CG2_30_32_3053
GACTTATAAAACCTTCATCTAAAATGACAGCAATACAATGGATAAAAACAACAGCATTCACTTATTTTTCTTTGCTAGAAAGCAAATATTATCATCATACAGTTTTTAGTTAATGAAGTAATTACTTGGACAAGTATAAAAATTCTGAAATTTCTACGATTGTGATTGAAATTATCTATGCAATTTGTAAAGAATATTTTGGATTCATAATCCCTGTTTATTATTTAAGAAATTTAATTATTAACAAAAACAAATTATTAACAAATTTTGATTATTATTTAAAAAATGGAAAAGAAAATGGAAAAACAACATGAACAAAAAAGACAACATAAACAAAAAAGAAACAGTAAGAATAGAATAAATAAAAATACAAACAATACAATACTGAAAGACATGACTTTGATATGCGGACTGGTGATAATATGTGCGGCATTTTTGTCCATAAATGCTAATGCTCTCGGAGGCGTATCTCCGACATCTCTTATAGTAAATTATGGTTTAAGCCAGATTGATGAACTTGAACAGGGAGAGACGGGAAATGCGGTGATAGTTATTCAGAATGCAGGTGATTTTGAAGCAACAAATGTGGAAGTTGTTGTTCATGATACTCAGTATTTATCTGCCAGCAGTTACTGGAAACTTGGAAACATAAATCCGGGAAGAAGTGTCAGCATAGTGGTGCCAGTAAAAGTAAGCAAGGATGCGAAAACCGGAACAAATTTTCTAACGCTGTCTATGGAATATAAATCATACTCTATGAGTGAGTATAGAACAAAGAATGTTGAAAATGTGAAAACTGACTGGTTGCTCTCTGTTCAGGTTAAAGGAAAGCCATTGTTTTCTTTAAAAAATTTTTCCATTGAAGGAAATCCGGAACCTGGAGAGAAATTTACAGTGATAGTTTATTTTAAAAATAACAAAGGCGAAGCAAAAAATACATACATTTCAGCAGAAAACAATAATGCAAACCAGCAGACAACATCTGTTTCTGCACAATCCCAGTTCGCATCTTCAGCAACATCTGGTCAAAGGTCTGCCAGTCCATCCGCCACTCAAACCCCATCGGCATCTGCAAATCCGATCCTGGCAGTAGTCGGGATAAACAAAAAATATTTAGGAGACCTTAAACAGGGACAGGAAATTTCTGCAAAATTTGAGGTGTATGTAGATGAAAAGGCCGCTTCCGGGGTTTATAATCTTCCTGTTAAAGTAACATATTCTAATGGAGGAACAACAAAAACCGATGAATGGATAATAGGTATTTTCGTTTCCGGGCAGGAAAACATTATAATTTCTGACATAACAAGCGAGCCAAAAAAATTTTATCCAAAAGATAAAGATGTTAAGCTCAATTTAAAAGTTCAGAATACTGGGAGTAAGGGAGTTGATTATCTTAAAATTTTACCAATATTTAATTATCCATTCAAAAATTCAAAGTCTTATTCACAGGCGAAAAATCCGGGAAAATTAAATGCTGGCGATGAGAAAAGTGCGGACTTTTATTTTGACATTGATGATTCAGCAAAACAGGGAACTTATGAACTCAAATTTTTGATAAATTATAAAGCAGACGGCATTATCAGAGAACAAAATATATCTACAACCGTTGAAGTTCATGAAAAACCAGATTTTGAAATTTCCTATGATTCAAAAACAGTTACAGGTGAAAAAGACAGTATAAAATTAAATATCAAAAATTCCGGAGCGGATTGTGATGATGTTAAAATTTATACAATAAAAAAAACAGACCTTCCATTTGACTGGACAACAACTTCGCAGTATATAGGAAATTTAAAAAACAACGAGGAAGGAGAAGGCATTCTGGAATTTTCGGTCAAAAACTGGGCAAAGAAACAAATTTATCTCGTTCCCGTTGAAATTAGATGTGTCCGAAATGACTATGTATTTGTTCAGCCGGAAAAAATAAAGATTGAAGTGGACGGAGGTAAAAGCGGAACAAATATAAGTGATTACTATATCTATCTAATTATTGGAATAACTATAATAACTGCAATAATCGCAATATCAGTTATGAAATTTAAAAATAAATTTAAAAAATGAAAAAGCCCAAAGACAATAAAATGTCTAAAAATACAAAAAAAGACACAAAAAAGGACAAAGAAAAATACACGGACCTTACAGACGAAGAAACTCTTACAGCATGGGTTAACGAAAAATTTATCAGGACATTTGGAAAAATATATATGCTTTGGCTGATCTCAAAAAACCATAATCACGGGTATGAAATTTTGAAATTTTTAAAGGATAATTTTTCAATTGACGCCAGCGCTCCATTAATATATTCCACTTTGGACATTCTTGAAAAAGAAGGGTTTATAAGCGGAATCTGGAAACATGAGGACGGAAAACCTGATAAAAAAGAATATACAATTACCGAAAAAGGTGCAAAATTGCTTGAAATTGCAAGAAAAAAGATACTTGGTATTTCTCAAAATATGCTGAAGAATGAGAATGGTTGAGGATTTGCTTGAAAAAGTAGCAGGATTCTGTGTGAAGCATGCGAAAGAAATTTTTTTAATTGCGATAATTGTAACGATAGTTATGCTTTTTGGAATTACGCTGATTGAATTACAAACAGACATTTCAAATTTTTTGTCAGAAAGTGCTTCTCCAGTTGTAAAGTTAGACAAAGAAGTAAGTAATAAATTTGGCGAAGATAACGGAGTTATAATTTCTTTTAAAATTGATAAAAAAACAGGAAGTGCTGATATATATGATATAAGAGATATAAGAGTAATTAAGTCGGTTGTTGAATTAACAAATAAATTAAAAGCAGAAGATAATGTTAAAGAGGTAAGAGGTATTGGAAATTTTTTTGAAAATTATTCGGAACAAGAGTATGAAAAAATTTTAAATGTCATTTTGAACAATCCTGCATCAAAAAAATTTTTTAACAGAGATTACACACAGACATTAATATTTGTTACGGTTAAAGGAAAAAGCCAGAAAGAAATAGATGAGATTGTAAAGGAAATTACAGCTGATATAGATAAAATATCTGTTCCGGAAGGAGTTACTGTTTCATGGACAGGTGAGCCAATATTAATGAACGATATCTCAAACATACTTATGAGTGATATGATAAAATCATTTGCGATTGCTGCATTTATCGTATTGATATTGCTGTTTTTAATATACCGGTCATGGACAAAAGGACTTCTTCCTTATGTTCCATTAATGATTTCATTGATATGGACGCTTGGAACAATGGGATATATAGGAATTCCTATTTCAATAGCAACTGTTGCCGTTGCACCTATGATTATAGGAATAGGTATTGAATTCGGTGTTTTTGTGGTAAACAGATATTTTGAGGAATTAAACAAAGGCATAGCAAGAGACATAGCAATACAAAAAGGTGTTTCTGGTGTGGGAATAGCTGTTCTTGCTTCTACTACTGCATTAACCATTGCATTTATAGCGCTGGGAATGGGAGACTTGACAATTATGAAAGATATGGGTATTGCACTCGCGATTGGAATTATTTATGCGATGTTCGCTGCATTATTTATTAATCCTGCTTTCATAGTAATTGAGGATAAAATTATGGGTAAAAACAAAGAGATAAAACAACAAACACAATGAAACAAAAACACAAAGAAACCAAATCCAAATTTAAAATTTAAACATAACCATGACAGATTATTCAAACATTTTAAAGGAAATTTCAGAAGGAATTAAAAATAAGGACTTTGCAGTATTTTGCGGTGCAGGAATTTCGTTTAATTCAGGATTGCCCACAGTACCTCTTTTGGCAGAATCTATTCTTAAAAAATTGGATGTAAAGGAAGAATATATTAAAGAAATAATGCCAAATTTAAAATTAAAATTACCTTTTGAAGCATTTATGGAAACACTTGCAGAAAATTCCAATATTTCTAAAATCTTAAACCTATTTAAAGAAGGAGAATCAAACGCAAATCAAATACTTATTGCAAAACTCGCTAAAGTAAGATTAATAAAAATCATAGTAACGACAAATTTTGACATGTTAATTGAAAAGGCATTAGAAAAAGAAGGGTTAGTAAGAAATAAAGATTTTAAGGTTTATTACACAGAAAATCAATTCTCTGAAATAGATTTTAATGCGTTGAATAATAGCAATAAGATAAGTGTTTTTAAAGTTCACGGAAGTATTGAGGACATGGAAAGTATAAGAACTACAATGAAGGCTGTTGCAAGCGAGATACTTTCTGAAAAAAGACAGAATGTATTGAAATATATTTTTTCAGATGAAAGTCATAAAAATGTTTTAGTTCTTGGTTACAGTTGCTCTGATTTCTTTGATATTAACCCACAAATTCAAAGAATTGAAAATTCTGAAAACAAAATATTTTTTGTTGATTACGATGAAACAACAACTTATATTAAGGATATAAAAGATAAAAATCTAAAGAATGGAAATAAAAATCCGTTTAATAAATTTAATGGATATATTGTAGAATGTAACACAGATAATTTAGTTAAAGATATATGGAATTGCATGAATGGCATTATTGAGAAAGAATATGAATTAAAAAAGTATAAAATAGAATGGCAAATTTTTGTAAATGGTTGGGGTGATAATTTGAAAAGAGATATAAAGCATTTTATCTGTGGCCAAATATTTTATAAACTCTCAGATTTCAAAAAAGCAATTGAATTTCATGAAAATTCCCTGAAAATTGCTAAAGAAATCGGAGATAAAGCAGGCGAGTCAACATGTTATAAAAATTTATGTAATGCTTATCAAAGTTTAGGTGATTTCAGAAAAGCAATTGAATTTCATGAAAATTCCCTGAAAATTTTTAAAGAAATCGGAGATAAAGCAGGCGAGTCAAAATGTTATGGAAATTTAGGTAATGCTTATCAAAGTTTAGGTGATTTCAAAAAAGCAATTGAATTCCATGAAAATTACCTGAAAATTACTAAAGAAATCGGAGATAAAGCAGGCGAGTCAAAATGTTATGGAAATTTAGGTATTGCTTATAGTAGTTTAGGTGATTTCAGAAAAGCAATCGTATTTTATGAAAATTCCCTGAAAATTTTTAAAGAAATCGGAGATAAAGCAGGCGAGTCAGCATGTTATACAAATTTAGGTATGGATTATCAAAGTTTAGGTGATTTCAAAAAAGCAATTGAATTCCCTGAAAATTCCCTGAAAATTTTTAAAGAAATCTGAGATAAAGCAGGCGAGTCAGCATGTTATACAAATTTAGGTGATGATTATCAAAGTTTATGTGATTTCAGAAAAGCAATTGAATTCTATTTAAAAGCAGAGGAAATTTTTGAGGAAATCGGGCAGAAACACTACCTTAAAATTGTTTATAAAAATATAGTAGATGTTTATGAGAAAATGAACAATCCTGAAAAAGCGGAAGAATACAAAAGAAAAGCAGAAGAAATTTAACACATTAAAATTTAACCAAATCCAAATTTAAAATTTAAAAAATTTTATTTCAAAATGATTTCAGAAATATTCAAAGGAATTGCAAAATTTCATTATAAACATCCCTTGTTAATAATTGCAATAACTGTAATTCTAACCTTGATCCTCGCTTATGGAATGACAAACATTAAAATGGGTGAAACATCATCAAAAAATATGCTACCCGAAGGGTTAGAAAGTGTTGATCTTATGAATGAAATAAGTAATGAATTTCAGGACACAAACACACGTACAATTGCCGTTTATATTGAACCGTCAGAAAAGGATTCCGCTGAACATACGACTAATCCGAGAGACATTAGAGATATCAGAGATTTTGCTGTCATTGAGTATGTGGACAAAATTTCAAATTTAATTAAAAAAGAAAAGGATGTTGAAGGAGTCAATGGAATAAATGATTTGATAAAGCAGTATAATGACGGACAAATTCCAAAAGATAACAAAAAAATAAGAGAAATTCTGGATAATATTAATCCTGTTTATTTAAAACAATATATAAGCAATGATTATGAAATTTCAAAAATAATAGTCCAGACATCATCAAACAAAAAAGAAGAAAAAGATGCCTTTCTCAACGGAGTAAAGAAAATTTTAGAGGAAAACAAAAAGCCAGATGGAATAAACGCAAATGTTGTTGGAATGATGGCAATATCAAGCGAAATCAGCAAGTCAATGGAGTCGGATACTATAAAAACAGCTGGAATTGCTTTAATAGGAATTTTGCTTACTGTCTGTATTACATTTGTTTCCGTAAGATATGGATTAAGCACATTAATTCCTGTAACCTTCGGAGTAATATGGACTTTTGGAATTATGGGCTATACAAATTTTGAAATGAATGTCGCTTCTGTCTCAGCAGCCTCAATAATGCTTGGACTGGGTATTGACTTTGGAATCCAGCTTACACACAGATTTAGACAGGAAATAAAAAACAACAAATTAGAAAAGGCAATGGAAAACACACTTGTAGGTGTCGGAAGACCAATCTTAACAACCGGAACTGCTGCAACAGTTGGATTTTCTGTATTGTTGCTTGGCACTTTGCCGATGCTACACGGACTAGCAATTTTGCTCTGTGTAGGAGTAATCTGTTGTGTACTTACTACTTTTTTATTACTTCCACCTGTGCTAATTTTAGGGGAGAAATTTAAAAGGAAAATTTAAAAGAAATAGTTCAACTAAATTTAATTATTCTTATTCTTTTCTTAATTAAGATTATTCTTAATTATATATCAATATTGATAATTTAAATCTATAATTTTAATATGTTATGTGAAATTTATAATGATGTAAATTTATGTAAAATTTTAAAATTTAAATAATTAAAGTTAAAATGGCTGACAATATAACTGCATATATAGGAATTGTTATCATAGCAGTTGTAGGAATTGCTATTGCTTTGCTGATAATGGAAGGAATATGGAAACTTTTAAGAGTTAAAGATAAAGATAAAAATTTAAACACAGGTTCCGGAAAATACGAGACTTATGAATGTGGGGAAATCGCTGTCAGGAATCCGAAATTTTCAAATGTGTCATTTAAGTACTATATTTATGCCCTGATGTTTGTTGTATTTGATATTGAAGCGGTATTTTTATTTCCGTGGGCAGTTGAATTCGGAAATCTGGGAATTTTGGGATATGCCGAAGCAATGCTGTTTATTGCGTTAATTCTGGTTGCATTAATTTATGCGATAAATAAAAAATTCCTTAAATGGACTGATTAAAATCTGAAATTAAAATTTAAATCTTTGAGATGGATAAATTAAATGTTTCATTTGGAAAAACAGAAAAGGTATTTAACTTTGTTGACAAAATTTTAAGCTGGGGGCGGATGAATTCTGTCTGGCCGCTAACCTTTGGTCTGGCATGTTGTGCAATAGAAATGATGGCAACCGCAAGTGCAAATAATGATATTGCAAGATTTGGAATGGAGGTCTTCAGACCGTCTCCAAGACAGGCGGATTTAATGTTCGTTGCGGGAACAGTTACGCACAAAATGGCTCCGAGGGTTAAACGGCTTTATGAACAAATGCCTTCTCCAAAATATGTTATTGCGATGGGATCATGCGCAACAAGCGGAGGGCCTTTTCTGCATTCATACTCTGTTGTTAAAGGTGTTGATAAAATTATTCCGGTTGATGTTTATGTTCCGGGGTGTCCTCCGAAACCTGAAGCGTTACTTGACGGAATAATAAAATTACGGGAGAAGATAGCACAGGAAAAACTGCTGACTGAAAATATTAAAGGAATATTAAGCAAGAGCAGGTAAACTAAGTAAAAGCAGGAATATTAAACGAAAGTAATAAGTGAAAGTGAGAAAATAAAATAAAACATAAAAAACAAAAAAAAACCATCTTGTCGCATTTCAAAACAAAAAAATCCGCTAGTATTGGAGTAACGAAACCGTTACAAAATGTAACTGTTTGAAAATGTTAACGAAAGTGAAGGAAAAATTTATAATATTTTAAAAAGAAAATGAATGATGAAATTTTTAATGAAATAAAGGATAAATTTAATGCCTTTATTGAAGAAGATAGGACATTAAAATACCTGTTAGTAAATGCAGAAAATTTACAGGGTGCGGCAGAATTTTTAAAGGAAAGGGGCTATGAACATCTGTCTTTTGTAACTGCAATTGACAGGCAGAATGAACTGGAAGCAGTTTATCTACTTAGCTCTTATGTTGAGGGCAACTATAATTCAGTTGCGCTGAAGGTTAAATCAAATAGTAGTGATGCGGGAGGTGCAACAGGGACTAAAACAGAAATATCCGATGAAAATTTTATTGTTCCCACGCTGACAGAAATTTTTAATTCCGCTGACTGGCACGAGCGGGAGACTTATGATATGTTCGGGATAAAATTTAACGGACACAAAAATTTAAAACGAATCCTGCTTCCCACACAATTTATTGGTCATCCCCTGCGTAAATCATACCCTCTTGGCAAAGAGCAGGAAATTTCCTTATATGGCGACTTTGAAGCAACAAAGGATGAACTGACTGTGGATAAATTTCTTAAAGATGAAGATAAAAAAGGAAAAACATACAGCACACAGCTTATGCATCTGAATGTAGGTCCTCATCATCCTTCAACTCATGGTGTTTTGCGGCTAATGATGATAATTGACGGCGAAAAGATGCTCAAAATTGAGCCTGTAATAGGATACCTACATCGCGGAATTGAAAAAATCTGTGAAAATTTAAACTACACACAGATTGTTCCTTATATGGACCGTTTGGATTATGTTGCCTCAATGATGAACGAATTTCCTTATGTGCTTGCCGTAGAGAAGTTGATGAATATTCAGGTTCCGGAAAGGGCACAGATAATAAGAGTAATTGTTACCGAACTTAATCGTATAGCAAGTCATATAATGTGGTTCACAACATGGCTTATGGATTTGGGAGCAACAACGCCATTTTTTTACGGATTTAACGACAGAGAGCAAATTCTGGAAATTTTTGAGGACCTAAGCAGGGCACGGATGATGTTTAGTTATATGTGTATTGGAGGTGTTAAAAAAGACATAAACGCGGATATTGCAAAAAAAATCAATAAATTTACTGATGAAATGCCCGCACGCATAGCTGAATATCACGATTTAATTACTGGAAATGAAATTTTTCTCGGAAGGGCAAAGGGCATTGGAATACTGACAAAAAAAGATGCAATAAATTTCGGAGTTACGGGACCTATGCTGAGGGCAAGCGGTGTTCATTACGATATGAGAAGGGATGAACCGTATTCAATGTATGAAAAATTTAAATTTAATGTTCCTGTATATAGCGAAGGTGATAATTTTGCGAGATATATGGTCAGAATGGAGGAAATGGAGGAAAGTGTAAAAATTGTTGAGCAGGGATTGAATTTAATTACTTCAACAACAGAGGGAGAGATAATCGCCAGGGTTCCAAGGATGATTACTCCTCCAAAAGGAAGTGTTTATGCAAAGACCGAGCATGCAAAAGGAGAGATGGGAATTTTTATCGTCAGCGACGGAAAACCAAAACCATATCGCTTTAAGATTCGCTCGCCAGCATTTTCAAATTTATGTGCTTTGCCAAGGATGTGTGAAAACAATTATGTTGCGGATGTTGTTGCGATAGGCGGAAGTATTGACCCGGTAATGGGGTGTGTGGACAGATAAAATTTAAAATAATGGCTAAATTAATAAAAATAAATACTTGTAAAAATAATTAAATCAACGACTTAAATCTTTTCAAAACAGGTTTAAAAATGGCGAACATTTCATATACCCTGATGATTCCGGAAAAACTGAAGTATATTATAGAATTAATGTCTAAAGAAGAGCGTGTAGGTTAATCACCCGCCAATAAATTGATGGGCTTGTTTCGTGAGAGATAAAGGCAACTGGTTGATTAGGGGGCACAAAAAAGCAGCAGTTACAAGGAGAGTTAAAGATAAGTTCGCTTCGCTCTCATTTTAAAATTTCGTAAATTTTTAAAGATTGAAAATCTTAAAGATTTTCAGTATTTAAAAAATCCCACAGATTTTTTAAAGATTGAAACCAAAGGTTTCAGTATTTTAAAATTTCGTAAATTTTTAAAGATTGAAAAATTGCAGTTTTCAGTATTTTAAAAATACCAGAATTTTTTAAAGATTGAAACCAAAGGTTTCAGTATTTTAAAATCTGCTGATTTTAAAAACGCACCTGCGGATGCCTTCCAATTCCGTAGCACTGCAAATTCTGCTTTAAACAGAGAGGAAACTCTCAGTGTGGAGGATATGGAAATGAGTTGTAACAACCCCAAAGGGAACCAATCCTCTGGCAGGAGGATACAGGACTTGCGGGTTCCTGTTTTAAACATGCAGGCAAATTCATCCAACCAATAAAATTGGTCGGTTTTCTTTGCCTTTTTATATAAAACAACTGCTTTAAGACAATTTGTTTATCCAGGTGCATAAGATTATGTCCTGAATTTATACAAAGAAGGAGAAATCTCTCTTATCAGAGCAGCAGAACTTTTGAATAAGAGCGTGTATGATGTAATTCATAAGGCAAAGAAAAAAGGCATCTCAACCGGTGCTGGTGTTGAGTAGCAGGAACAAAATAGAAAAACAGCAAAAGAGGTAATACTCAAATAATTATGATAATTTAATCAATAAATAATTAATAGATTATAATTAATAGATTATAATTAATAGATTATAATTAATAATTAAAATTCAATTATATTTATCTGCAATTTTATATACTATGGAAACATTAAATTTATTTCAGGGAAATGCGGTTGAACTCGGAATCGGGATATTGCAAAATTTCGGAATTCAGGAAAATCTGGCATCACTGATTGTTTATGGAGGTGCGGGGGTTTTATTTTTTGTTGTTGCGGCTGTTTTTGTATTAATTCTGACTTACCTTGAAAGAAAAATTCTGGCAGATATTCAAATCCGACTGGGACCTATGACAGCAGGCCCTCACGGAATATTGCAGCCGCTGGCAGATGTTATGAAGCTAATATTTAAAGAAGATATAAAGCCAAAAAACAGGGACAAACTGCTTTACTTTATCTCGCCGATTCTTGTTTTTATTCCCGTGCTTTTAACACTTGTACTAATTCCATTTAATGAATTTTTATCTTTTGCAAATGTTGGAGTTGGACTGCTCCTATTAATTGCTTTTGGTTCAATCACATCACTCGGGATGGTTATTGCGGGTTACAGTTCCGGAAATAAATATTCTCTGATTAGTTCAATGAGGTCTGCCGCACAGATGATGGCTTATGAAATTCCGATGATCATCGTTGCTCTGAGTGTTGTTGTTCTTGCAGGAAGTATGAATTTTGTTGATATTGTTAATGCGCAGCAAAATTTATGGTTTGCAGTTCCTTTATTTTTAGGACTGTTTGTATTTTTTGTTGCAATAATTGCTGAAATGAGTAGGGTTCCTTTTGACACGATTGAAGCAGAGAGCGAATTAGTTGCCGGCTTTCATATTGAATACAGCGGAATGAGATTCGCATTCTTTTATCTTGCGGAATATCTGGAATTGTTTATCGGTTCGGCTTTAATTACATTGTTATTTCTTGGAGGATGGAACGGGTTGTTTGCTATTCCGATAATTCCGGAAGCGGTCTCGGGATTATTCTGGTTCATGGCCAAGACATTTGCGCTGGTTTATGTAGCAATATGGATCAGGGGAACTTTGCCAAGATTCAGAATTGACCAGGTGCTGAATCTGGGATGGAAATTTTTGATATTCGCTGCGTTGTTAAATCTGGCGATTGCGGGAATAATTGCGTATGTGTTTTAAAAATTTAGATTGTTTTGTTCAAATTAAAAGCAAGTATCTTAATGGCAACTTGATAAATTTGTCATCAATTAATTTAGGTTTATCACTGCCAATACTTATGCCATAAGAAAAATTTTTTGTCTTTTTGGAGGTCTCTTTTATCTGTTTTATTCCATAGTCATCTTTATTAAAACCAATTTCAATAACGATCTCTTTATAATTATTCCTTAAAACCCATGTTCGTCATTCAAAATTAAAACAAAGGTCATTATTCCAAAAGTTTAGTCTTAATTTTTCTATTTCACCTTTACCTAATCAATACCAATTTTCTGCAAATAACTTTTTTCACATAAATACTCGCCTCCAAACAAATTTAATATTTTCTTCTCAATTGGTCTTATTGTAATCATCTTCTTTATAGTATGTTTCGCACTTCCCAATTTTATCTCTCCCACTAAACCCCTTTTTAACTTTTGATACACTTTCCTTACGCTATTTATTTCATCTATTTCGTGTTCTCGTAGTTTTTGTGTGATGGTCAAGTCAAGCAGGTACGACAACACGCATATCGTATAATGTGCTTTCACATGTTGATCGGTACGCACATAAATGGGTTCAAATTTAATGAACTTTTTCACACCTTTAAATGCTTCCTCAACTCTATTTTTGTCTCTGTAAGCCCTAATTATTCTTACAGCATCAAATTTTTTGTTGTCTGGCCTACATTCTTGCTCTTTTTTTAGGTGATTTGTAATAAATACATTTACTCCGTCCAAACACTCAGCCACCTTTACAACATTTTCATTTTTCCAGTATTTACAATAAAAGCTCTTCACCGTCTTACCTTTATCGGTTTTTACATTTATGGTTTCTAGGCCATATTTTATATGCCCTTTTACACCTAATTTTTTCAGATTTTCATCTATTCTTTTTTCAGTGGATTCTTCTCCACGGTCTCTCTTTGCTTTTGATAACTCTTCGTTTTCGCTTTCTATGTATTCAAATCCTTTTTTTATTTGTTCTTTTCTGTTTTCGCGTTCATCTTTAAACAATGTTGGATTAAAACCAACGATGTACCTCCTACTATAAGCATTATCCTTAACATTCGCATCGCCCATATCTCTATAATACAAATCATCGTCATATTTTTTAAAGCCATTACTCTCAAGTTTTTTAACTTCCGAATCGACGTTAGCAAGTGTAAATTCTTTGAACCAATTTAAATTTATGTGCGAAACTTTTGGGATCTGATTTTTATTCTTTGCAGTGATGTATTTTTGCTTATTCTCTTCTAAGTATTTAAGATTGCCCTCTGAAACAATTCCCCGATCAAATACCCATGTAAAATCAACGTCATCTGATATTTCAAATCGTTTTCTACAAGAATTCATCTTAGCCTTGAGTGTATTTACTTCAGCAGTATCTCCTTTTAATACCTCCCACGAAAAAGGATAACCATCGGAGTTTACAACCAGCGATAAAATAATCCTTTTATTTTTGAAACCTTTGTTTTTTGTTATCCCTGGTTTTGCCAGCGCGCATTTTCTCCCCTCAAAACTTGAGACAGAAAGATCGTAATAAATCACGGAAAAACTTTCCTCATCCTTCAGTTTTAGGGTGTTGAAAATGTGTCTTTCTATGTATTCTTTTTTGTTTTCAATTTCAG
The DNA here is from genome assembly GCA_001873845.1 of Candidatus Altarchaeum sp. CG2_30_32_3053. Taxonomy (GTDB): domain Archaea; phylum Altiarchaeota; class Altiarchaeia; order Altiarchaeales; family Altiarchaeaceae; genus Altiarchaeum; species Altiarchaeum hamiconexum. The sequence continues at coordinate 13,373 of MNZY01000180.1, forward strand.
TAAGTTCTCTGTAGATTCGCGAATCGTTGAATTTATTTTCATCTATTTTTAGTATCATGCTCCATGCAGTTTCTTTAAGCCATTCGGTTGAATAAAGGTAACTTCCAGGATCAAGACTGCGGTAGGAAGTAAGAATTTTTACTATGTCCGCGGTTTGTATATCCTTATCTTTCGAATAAGGAAATACGTCCGATAACTCCCAATCATCAAATATCTTACCTAAAAAAGCAATATCTAAGTATCGCCAGTGGTCCTCAAAAAGCACTTCGTTGATGTCCACCACCACAGCATCTTTGGATTTTATTGTTTTCAGTAAGTTAGTTATCTTTTGTGCGCGCTCTGGTTCCAACGCACCCAGATAAAGTATATCTCTGTGCTTATTATGTCTATTTGTTCTATATGATTCAGCGATGCTATAATAATCATAACGCTTTCCATTTGGTTTAACCACATATGAATTCCTTAAAAACCAATTAAATTTCATTTTGTTTAGTCTTAAAAATTACATAAATAATTAAGAATTAGGATATAAAAACAATATATTTTATAAAAAGTTTAGTCTTAAAAATAAAAAGTTAAAAAATTGTTGTTTATAATAAAAAACAGAAATTGTGAGGCATGCAAAGGTGTTTTTTAATTTAAAATATATGAAAATTTAATTAGTTATTTGTGTGTTGTGAAGAACATGGGTTAAAATAAAATCCGCGCCTTTTTCCGAAGAATCGTACATAAATTCCATTCTTCTGTATAATTTTTTAAAGTCCTTTGTAAATACCAGTCCGCAGTAATCTTCAAGTATTTTACCCTTTATCTCCGGGGGACATCTGCCCTGTAATATAGATAAACGGAGCGACGGCGAAATGAATAAATATTTTACAGGCTTTCTTGCTTTTGTATAAACCTGCCATAACTCCTGATTTCTATTATAATTCCTGCCATAACCAAAACATCTAATAATGAAGTTAATGTCTTATTGTCAATATTAAAGGACTTGCATAATTTTTCATAACTTATTATATCCGAGTTTGCTAAAAGATAGAGTAGATTATATATTTTTTGGTATTTACTCAATATTAAAGGGTAAGCAATATTATACAATATTAATTAAGTAATATAAAAGATATAAATAAAAATCAACAAACAGTTAACTTTAATTCATATTATCTGAATGAACAACACAAATCTTATACTTCTCTGATAAGCAAATTTCCTACTTTATTTTCAAAACGCGGTTTCAAATAGTTTTCAAATCTTATAGATTTGTAAATTTCCGAACGATGTGAGGTGAAATTTTAAAAATATCTGAACATCACCGAGGTGATTTGTTAATGGGGTAAATTGAAATGGGAAACTTTTGTAAATTTTAATTATAGTCATTTTACTGACTTTTTGCAGTAAAATGACTATACTCGTAAATTTGATAACTATGCAAAAAGTTAGCAAATTTACTATATATTCAAAAAATATTCAAAAAATTAGATGTAAAAATGAACTTGCTCACGCAATTTATCAAGATCAGATTTTAGAAATTAAATTTGCACGATTCATTGAATAAATTCAACATAAAGGTTCTATCTCTCCAACATCCAAAAATTTTTGCCCGCCGCTCTCCATATCTCTTAAAGTAATCCTGCCTTCCTCAAATTCTTTCTTCCCGACAACAATAACATACCTGTATTTGTTATTTGCATACTCCATTGCCTTCTTAACCTTTCTCTTCATTATATCCAGGTCCGCTGTAATATTTCTTTCCCTTAATTCGCCTGCTACTTTAATACAATAAGGCAAAAATTCTTCACTTACATAAGTAATTAAAATTTTATTGTTTTCAAATTTTGGAATTAAATTTTGTGCCTTCAACGCTTCAATTACTCTGTCAAATCCATAAGCAAACCCAACAGCCGGAACGCCTTTGTTTTTATCATTTTTACTGTCTTTATCCGAAAACAATCCGATAAGATTATCATATCTCCCACCGCCGCAAATCTGCATATCATTCGCGTGAATTTCAAACACATTTGAGGTATAGTAATCCAGTCCGCGAACAATATTAAAATTTATAACATAGTCGTTATTGAACATCTCCACAAAATTTAAAATATTTTCCAGTTCCTCAATTCCTTCAATTGCCTCCGGACAATTCCTGACTATATTCTTTAACTCATTTAAATTTCCCCTCTTTCCCTTAAATGAAAGGACCTTGTTTAAAATTTCCCCGTTGTCTGTCCTTTTTAAAATTTCATTAATTCCTTCATCATTGTGCTTGTCAATATAATGCAAAATTTTTTCCTTATCCCCTCGGCTTAAATTTGTGGAATTCAGGACTCCCTTAATTACCTTTATATTGCTGAGCTCTAACTCAAAATTTAAATTTAACTGCTTTAAGCCACAATATGCCAGAGAAATAACCTCTGCGTCGCTTTCGGGCGTATTGCTTCCTATTAATTCAACACCAAGATGCCAGAATTCCCTGTATCTCGCATGCTGCGGTTCATCGTATCTGAATACAGGACAAAAATAGTAAAATTTCAAAGGCATGGCAAAATTTTTAAAATTTTCAATGAAAAAGCGTGCGGTTGAGACGGTTTGCTCTGGTTTTAGGCACACATCTCTGTTTCCTTTATCCTTAAATGCAAACATACTTTCAGTGATTTCCTCTCCGGATTTTAATGTGAATATACCAGTGTATTCAACCGTTGGGGTTAAAATTTCGTCAAATCCGTATAATTTAAATTTTTTCTCAATTGCCTTTCTTACATAGTTCCTTATTTTCATATCCTCGGGCAAAAAGTCCCGGAATCCCCTTAATTTTTCTGTTTTGAAGTCCATCGCTAATATACTTTTTCATTTTTAATTAATAACTTACAACAAAATTTATTTAAAATGGAAACCATCTCACTTCCAGAACCAAAAACAAAAGGAAAAATTTCTGTTGAAGAATCGCTCTTTAAAAGAAGGTCACATAGGAAATTTATATCTGAAAATTTAAAGATAGATGAAATTTCACAGTTATTATGGGCTGCTTACGGAAGAAATAAATACTGCAAAGTTGTCCCGTCGGCAGGGGCAATACATCCTTATGAAATTTATGTAAATTTAAGTAATGGAAATAGTGATGGTTTAAGTGATGGGCTTTATATTTATGAAAGCAGCATGCATGCGATTTCAAAGGTTGCTGATGAAAATAAAAGTGAATTACTGTATTATGCCTGCTTACAGCAAGATTGTGTCAGAAATGCAAAAGCAATAATTATCCTCGCTGTAAATTATGAAAAAATTAAAGCAAGGTATGGCAATAGAGGAATTATGTATGCACACTTTGAAGCAGGACATATTGCACAAAATGTTTGTCTGCAGGCAGAGGCATTAAATTTAGGAAGTGTATGTATCGGGGCATTCAATGAAAAAGAGATAGACAACACATTAAATTTACAAAATTTAAAAGTAATTTATATGATTTGTGTCGGGAAAATTTATAGTCATTTTGACATCTTTTGATAATATTGTTTTTGTCCATATTTATTCTTCAAATCATAATATGTAATATTGATGTTCAAAATAAATAATCAAAGGTTGAAATTTTCACTATAATTATACTTTATTCAATTCAAACTTCTTCTTCTCATCTATAATTTCTATATCGTCAAGACATTTTAGATTTAATTTGTTTGCTGTTTCTTCATATCCGAACCGGACGGGTTTTTTTGCTGTGAGAACATAAGCAGCAATTTCCCGGACATTCAGTTTTGCCGCAGCAACCGCTCTGTGATGCCCGTCTATTATAAAATCCTTGCTATTTGTTCGCAATACGACAATCGGCTCGTTTAAATTTTTCTGTATTTCGTAGATTCTTACATACAATTCGTCTGTATTTATGCTGTTTTGTGTGGGGATTAAATTTCGGACACGGACATTTCCTTCCACTATAAGAATTTCGCAATCGTGTAAATTTTCAAATATTTCTTTTATTTTTAAGACCTTATCATAAGATGAATGTTCTATTTCGATTCTTAAAATATCCCTATTTGAAAGTATTCCGATAAATTTATTGCCTTCGCCAATAACGGGTAAGCTGTAAATGCCTCTCCTCCACATAATCTTTGCCGCACGGAAAATTTCCATATCCGGCGTTGCGACAATTACATCAGTGCGCATAAATTTATCTATTGTTGCTTTCGGATGTCTAAATAATATATCAAGAATTGAAACGAATCCAATAAGTTTTTCATTTTCAACAACTGGAAATCCAACATGCTGGTATTTCAATACCATTCTTTCAACTTTTTCAACCGTGAATTTTGGCATGGCTATAATTACATCTGTGTGAAAATAGTCCTTTACATATTTTTTATCCATTTTAAAACTTATTTGAAAGATGTCATATTTATTAATTTTAGAGAAGGGTATAATTTTATATATAGAATTAAAATTCATTAAAGACATTAAAAGTGATAAATAAGGTATTTAAATTTTAAATTAAATCTTAAATTTAAGCGTTAAAAACATATCTTTGAATAATTAAAATGTGTAAGTATTCATTTGAATTTAAATCTTTTGATTTACCCTACTCGTGCAATAAGAAAGAAGAATACAAGGACGGTTTTTGTATTTTTCATTGTGACAAAGAGAATTTCACATACGAAGAAAATAAAAAATTTGAAATTGAATTTTAGAAGGAGTTTGAAAGACAGAAAAAGGAAGAAAAAGAATTTAATTTTACTGGTTTTAAATTTCCTGATAAGATTTCATTTAAATTATAGTCATTTTGACATCTTTTGATAATATTGTTTTTGTCCATATTTATTCTTCAAATCATAATATGTAATATTGATGTTCAAAATAAATGATCAAAAGTTGAAATTTTCACTATAATAAAATTTGAAAAACCAGTGAACTTTAGGGGTGCGACATTCAGCAACGAGGCAGACTTTAGGGGTGCGACATTCAACAACAAGGCAGACTTTATGGGTGCGACATTCAACAACAAGGCAGACTTTGGTGGTGCGACATTCAACAACAGGGCAGACTTTTGGGGTGCGACATTCAACAACAAGGCAGACTTTTGGGGTGCGACATTCAGCAAAGAGGCATACTTTACGGATGCAACATTTTTTGGTTCTGTCAAATTCATTGATGATGAAAATGGACGCATATTCGATGAATCTGCATCCGCAAATTTTTCCAACTCAAATTTTGAACATCCAGAAAGTGTTGAATTTGTAAGTGTCAATTTAAACAATGCATCATTTTTGCACTGCAAAAATATTGATAAAATCGGCAAGTTTGAAATTGTTGATTGGAATTCTAAAGATATATTTTTGGGATTTTTGGAAATAGAAAAGCAACAATTGATGAGATCAAAATAGATAAGGGCGAAGGTAAAATACCTTACGAATTTGTTGCCGAAATTTACAGAAAACTCCGAATAAATTACGAACACATTTTGCGATTTGTAGAAGCAGGCGACTTTTACATCGGCGAGATGGAAATGAGAAGGAAAAATATAAAATTTTTTGGGAAAGCAATGGAAAATATAGTCATTTTGACATCTTTTGAGAATATTGTTTTTATCCATATTTATTATTCAAATCATAATATGCAATATTGATGTTCAAAATAAATAATTAAAATCACTATAAATTCTTAAATTTTGTTGCTATAAACATTTCTGTAACTTCGGAGTATAAATATTTCAGTTATTACGGTGAAAATTATTTGTTGCCATTGGTATGGATTTTTATTACAGTCGTAACTTTTTCGTTTTTGCTTTCAACCGATATTTTAACAAGCACACAGATATCTCTTCAATTTCTTCCAGCGGATTTAAATGGAAAAATTCATGACTTATCAATTCTCACATTTACAATAAATTCTGGATGGTTCGTATTATTTGAAAGAATTTTTGGTATTTTGTTTATTGCTTTATTTGTTCTCGCTTTACGAAGAAAATTTAAGAAAGGCGGCGAATGAAATTTATACATCTCATTAAAACATTAAAAATAAAAGTCAGATTATATAATGCAATCTGAATGAATTAGTATAATTTAAAACAATATAATCTAAATTATATAAAATAATTTAAAACAATTTAAAACAATATAAAATAATCAACAAATCTAAAATGAATCCTGTATTTTTTAAATTGGTATTGGCTGTGGTTTTGATGTTTTTTGTGTTTTTTGCAATGAATGTGAGTGCTTATGAAATAGATAATAATCTGTGCAAATGTGATAACTGTGAGGACTGTACAAAGGCATTAGAGAACAGAGCATGTTCTGTTGTCCAGCTTACAAGATCCCTGGATGAGTCCGTGATGGGAAAAAGCGATATGAGTTGTATTGTCAATCCAGCATTCGGAAGCGGAAAGACCTTTGATTGTAATAACTATAAAATAGAAAGATGTCCGACTTGTGGCCAGGATGAAAAAAGTTACGCAGTGTATTTGAGGGACAAAAAAAATATGATAATAAAAAACTGCAACTTCGTAAATTTCAGAATCGGAGTAAATATTTATTCCTCATCAGATATAAAACTCACAAATAATAAATTTTCCAATGGATATGAAGGGATTTATATCAAGGAAGGAACAAAATGCGCTCTTGAAAACAATATTATTGAAAATATGGAATTGACAGGAATACATCTTTTAAATTCTAATGAAAATTTTATCGGCAACAATGATCTTACAGGCATCGTTGGAAATAGGGCGACTGCAATATTCCTGGAAAAGTCCGATAAAAATTTAATAAAAAACAACAATGCAAACAACAGAAAGGAAAGAGGAATATTTTTAAAAGAGTCAAATAATAATGCGCTCCTTGGGAATTCTGTTAATGAATGTAATGTCGGAATACATATAGAATATTCTTCTGGAAATAATATATCAGAAAATAAAGCAAGTAAATGTCTGGATTCATCAGTTTTCCTTATCCATTCGTCAAAAAACATCATATCAAAAAACAAGGCGAATTCAAACAAAAAATACGGAATGCGAGTTTCCCAGTCCCATCAAAATTTAATAAGCGAAAATGAAATAAGAAACAATGCCTTTTCTTATGGTTTATATATTGATTACTCTTCTGACAACAACATATCTAAAAATTTAATCACATCAAATCGTATAGGGATATACAGCATAGGAAGTAAAAATTTTATATCTGAAAATAAAGTATGTCGGAATAAGGATTATGATTTTGATTCTTCAAACTGGATGAAGTCCGCCGGAGATAACAATTATTGTGATATTTCTGACAGATGGAATGATGAAGATGCAAGCGGATGCACGAATAAATGCAAATGCGAATCAGATGATGAATGCGGCGATGATGAAATGTGTGAAAATGCGAAATGTAAAAAGTTAACCTGTGATAAAATTTATAGGCATAAATGCGTTGAATGTTTAAATAACAGCGACTGTTCAAAGTCCGAGAAATGTGAAAATAACAAATGCATATTGAAAAAAGGATTTTGTAAGGACGATACGGATTGTAAGGACGATGAGAAATGTGAAAATAACAAATGTGTGCAACTGGAATGTCCGGGCAATGAAAAAATAGAAAATCATGCATGTGTGAAAGTGACTGAGGAAGAAAATGAAACTACAAATGAGACAATCATAGCAAATGATACTGGTGAAAGAAAAAAAGAACCGAAAGAAGAACCGCAAAATTTACTGCCTTTAATTCTAATAGCAATTATTGTGATAATTGTTCTTTACTTTTTATTCAGGAGAAAGAAAACAAAGACAAAAGATAACAGTGTTAAAGGCAAGGAAGATAAGATTAAAGAAGTTAAAGGAGAAAAAATTTAAGAGAACATTGATTATGAAATGAAAAGAGTTCATATTTTTGTGTCTGGAAGGGTGCAGGGGGTAAATTTTAGAAGTTTTGTTAAAGAAAATGCGGTAAAATTAAACATAAATGGTTTTGTGTAAAATATCCTTTATGGGAAGAAAAAAGGACAGGTGAGAGCAGTATTTGAAGGTGATGAAAAAGGACTTGAAGAAATGATAAAAAGATGCAAAAAAGGACCATTATTATCAAAGGTTGAGAATGTTGAGGTTACCTATGAAGAAGGTAAAGGTGAAATCAGGAATTTTGAGATACTGTGGTGAATTGTAACCGGACATCAGTAAAAATCCTCCTCCCTTGCATGTTTAATCAAAAATTTTACCATAATCATTCCTGCTACAATTCCTCCCAAATGCGCACTGTTTGCAATTGGTGCACCAAATAATGAAATTAAAGTCAATACAACAAACCACAAAATTATTGAGTAAAATAAAGTCGTTTGTATTGGAAAAAACAAAAATCCAACCCGTAAATTTGGAGCAAATAATGCCAGAATTGTTCCGATTGCAAAGATTGCTCCTGATGCACCAATTACAATGCTATATGGATTTATTCCTAATCCGGGAATAATGGAAAGAGGAAAGAATGAAAATATCATAACACAAAGCCCCCCTACAATTCCTCCTGTAATATAAACGATTAAAAATTTCCTGCTTCCTATCATTGGCTCTAAAATCATTCCGAAAAAGTACAAAGCAAGCATATTCATTATTATATGTCCGAATCCACCATGTAAAAACATACTCGTAAATAACCGCCAGATTTCGCCCTGCAAAACCGCTGCAGGAATTAGTGCGACGGCAGCATTAAAATTGATTATTGCGCCCAGGACAAATAGCACGACATTTGCTGCTATCAGTGCTTCATAAACCTTAACCATTTTAAATTTTAAATTTTAAATATAGAGAAAATAATTAAATTTTTGGTGTTGGCCCACTAAAATTGGGATAATTATATATTTGTTTTTTTTACTAATATTTTTAATATTTTTATAAATATTTGAAAACGATGGAAAACCAAAATAAAAAAACGCTGTCGAAAGCGAACAGATCACAATCAGGCGTGTCCAAACGAAAATTGTGAAATATATGGCATAATCAATCATGAACAAGTTGTAAAAAATGGACATCAAAAAAATGGTGTGCAAGAGTACAAATGTAAAGTGTGTGGCACACGGTTCAATAGAAAGAAAGGAACTCTATTAGAAGGACTTCGTACACCTTTATCAATAATAATAACTGCTATTATGATGTACATGTGTAGAATGTCTGTATCGGCGATTGCATTAGTACTTGGAAAGCAAGAAAAGACAATAGAGAGATGGATAAAAAAGATATCTCCACACTGTGAGGATATAATAAAACATAAACTGAATAGGAAAAATCATAATTTTATCAGTAGATTTCTCCAAATGGACGAGTTATGGAGTTACGCATGGAAAAAG
>MNZY01000153.1 GCA_001873845.1 Candidatus Altarchaeum sp. CG2_30_32_3053
AAAGTATAAAATTTTGAAAAAATTTTAACTTTTTCAAGGTAAATTATTATGTTTTTGACAATTTAAAAATCTTACAGATTTTTAAAGATTGAAAATCTGGTGCTGACCCACTAAAATTGGGATAATTATTATATTTGTTTTTTTTTACTAATATTTTTATAAGTTATAGGACTTACTTATATTATTTTGTAAATGAACATAAAAAGTCAAGAATTCATATTTGTTTTGTGTAGGTCTTGTAATGTTTAAAATTAAATTTATAATATCCAATTTTAATTTTTAAGCAGATTTTTAAAAAATATCTCACAAATTAATTATCCCAATTTAAAGGGATGAGTACCGAATTTTTCAACTTTCGATTATTTATTTTGAACATTAATATTATATATTATGATTTGAAGAATAAATATATGGATAAAAACAATATTATCAAAAGATGTCAAAATGACTATAATTGGGTTAATAGTAAATTTTAATAATCAAACAAAATTAATAATTATTGCTGACAATAAAACAATTACTTATCTGAGTGAAATGATTTAATTCTTACAATTAACGCGATTTTGAGCCACACGTTAAAACTTCTTATCCTTGAATTCTGCCTTTGTTTTTGTCCATAAATTTCCCACATTCATTGAAATGTTGTTGTTGAGTGGAATTCTTAAATTTTCATCCCTTTTCCCCAGTATTTGACAAAGGCAATATTCGGATGTGCTATTGCCGTTGATTTAAATTTCATTTTGAAAATACCCCCTAAATAGTTACAATTCTTTCTTTTAAATCATTCAACGCATCTTCGCAGACAACAGATGTTTTTCCTTCACTTTTCATCTTTTCATAAGTCCCTTTCCCCAATAAATTTTTAAAATTTAAATGCAATTCTTCACAAGTCAATCTTAACGCACCATAACTTTCTGTATATTTCAGAAAACAAAAAATTTCCTTATATTTTTGCGATTGCAGATACATCTTTATTCTTTCCTTTGTCACTTCAATGTACCTTTTTTTTATAAATTCGTTCTCCAGCTTTTCGTCCCAGTTGTAAGCGTTGAACGGATAAAAATTTTCAAACTCTCTCGGAATTACTCCCGGATTTGAAATCATAACCTGATGAATGGCAACATATTTACCTTCCTCTAACCTTCTTAAAATATCCAAAATTTTTTTATGTGTTTCCGATTTGGAATACGGCTTCTTTGCGGAACACGGCAAAAACAAAATGACATCCTTGCCTGCTGGTTTTTTATACCACCTCTGCAAATAATCCTGCCAGACCTCAAAGTAAGGGTGCGTTAAAAATTCCTCTCCCACACCGTCTAAAATTTTTATATCTCTGAATCGCGGAATAAATTTAAAGGTCTCAACATCAGGTTCAATTTTTGGGTTGCCTTTCCACTTGCTTGTAATATCAAAAAATTCTTCTTTACTTAAAAATTTCCATTCGCCTTTAATCCATAAATCAAAAATTTCAGAATTTTCGTGTGGAAGTAAATTTATCAACACAATACTGTCCGCATAATTAAGAGCAAATTTTACTGATTTTTCCAGTTCACGCTTCCAGTTTTTTACAGGCAAATTGACGATCAGATACGCCCTGACCATGCAGTTAAGAGAGTGTATCAGATTTGCCGCATTTTCAAAGTCCTTAATCTTAAGGCCCTTGTTTATTGTTTTTAAAATTATGTCGCTCGCTGACTCAAGTCCGATTGCTATATTTATCTCTGCATCTGTTTCCTTTAACTTTAAAATTTTTTCCTTTGTTATGAATTCAGGCCTGCTTTCAACATAAATTTCTGAAATTTTGCCTTCCGTGCATTTTTTAACGATGCCTTCAAAAATTTCTTTTGGGATTTGCTTTTCATCAAAAAAACTCCCGCTTCCGAAAATTTTTACAACAGAATCACCTTTGAGGTTTGCAAAAAAATCATCTAAAATTGCCATCAGGCCATTCCTTGTTCTTTTTTTATAAATTTTTCCATACCCGCAAAATATACATTTTCCCCAGGAGCACCTTCCCGAATTTAAGATTAAAGTAGCCATTCCCATAAAGGAATAAATTTTATTATCTTTCCGTCAAAATTTTCCTCGCTTTTATAATCCTCTGTAATTATTGTTCCAGGGTTAATTTCAAATTTGCCCATTGCTCTTATTAACGCATCTGTTTCTCTTTTTCCTGTTTTTTCATTTTAACCCAAGTTTCCCACCCCAGCGTAAAAGTTTGAGCGTATTTTTGTTGTTAAGTATAATTAATTTTGTAAATTTTTAAAATTACCCGTAAATTTTTTGATGTTGGGAAAAATGGGTTTTAATAATTTGTTTTGATTTTTATATTTTTATGAAATTTATGTTAAAAATTTTTGCCATATAACGATATTCCCGTGCTCATCCACATTCATTTTAGCATATTTTATTTTATTTTATTTTATTTTATTTTATTCTCTTCTGATTTTATTTTTTTAAAATTTATCTTATAAACTTATAATCCCGCCATAAATATTTAAGGTTTAAAATTTCAACAAAAAAGCATATTTAAATTTCATACATGAGAAGAAACAGAGATAAAAATTTATTTTATATTTTTGCAAAATTTAAGACGATGAAAAGAAAAAAGAAAAATTTATCCAAAAAACTAAAATAATTATAAAATAAAAGGTAATTAATAACCAAATTTTAATAACCAAATTTAATTTAATATAAAATCTATAATTAAAGTCAATTTCAGAGTGGGACGAATAAAACAAACATATTTAAAAAGGGCAGCGATGGACATTTATCGCACATACAAGGAAGAACTGACAGACAATTTTGAAGCAAATAAGGAAAAAGTTAATGAATATACTGACATTGAAAGCAAGCCGATAAGGAACAAAATTGCAGGTTATCTGGCAAAATATGTGAAAAGAATACATAAAAAAGAAGCAAAAGACACAGGCATCAGTCAGGAAATTGTGCGGGAAGCGGCACAACAGGAAACAACCAATAACCAGTCCGTGCCCAACAATTAATCAGACGATCCTGTAAAAGAAACAAATATATTTTAGGGTTTTTGGCACATAAATTTTTGACATTTAAATTTGACAGATTTTAAATTTTTTGGACCCGTGGCCCAACTTGGATAAGGCGACGGCCTCCTAAGTCGTAGATTGCGGGTTCAAATCCCGCCGGGCCCGTAAAGATTGTTTTTTTTATTTCTTTTTTCCAGCTGCTACTTTTTTCGTATTTTGCTTACAAACGCAGTCTCTGTATCATTATGCCACGGATATACTCTGATTCCATATTCATTTTTTTCACAATTAACTTTCAAATCAATTTTCTCAACTTCAGCATCACTTCTGTTATTTATTAAAAATTTAATCACATCTTCGTTTTCTTCCGTGGGTGTTGTGCAGGTAGAATATACAAGTATTCCTCCTTTCTTTAAGTGGCTGAACGCGTCCAAAATCATCTTTTTCTGAACCTTTGAAACAGCGAGAGAAAATTTATATCCCCATGTCTTTAAAATTTCCTTATTCTTTCTTGAAGTTCCCAATGACGAGCATGGAGCATCCAAAAGCACCCTGTCAAATTTAAATAAGTCCGGAAATTTGCAGGCATCATAATTTGTTATTATGCAATTCATTATTCCTAGGCGGCTGACATTAGCAATTAATGCCTGCGCCCGCTTTAAATTTAACTCGTTGGCTACAATTGTGCCGGAAAAATTTTTTATTGCAACTTGGGTTGTCTTTGAACCAGGAGCGGCACACAAATCCAGTACAACATCATTATTAGCAATATCCAACGCCTCGGCAGCGAGCATTGCAGACGCCTCCTGAGCATAGCATAATCCAACTGCGTGTTCAATTTTCAGACCTATTTTTTGTTCGTCAATGAAGTATGCATTCTCGCACCATAAAATTTGAGTGTGTTCGTAAGGGAAATTTTTAAAAAAATCATCTGGAGAAATTTTTAATGTGTTAATTCGTATTGATTTTCTTAATGGAATATTAACATACTCCAAAAATTTTTCAGTCCATTCATCGCCAAAGGCATCATTATTTTTATGATATTCTAAAAAGTCAGGATTTGATAAGTTTCTGACTGCTTTTACTTTTATGTCTGTTATATTTGTTTTTCGCATTTTGCCATTTTGCTTATTTTA
>MNZY01000081.1 GCA_001873845.1 Candidatus Altarchaeum sp. CG2_30_32_3053
ATGTCTTTAACTGCCTTTCTTAACTGTTTAACCCCCTTTATTCCAAATTCTCTGAAATCAGCAAAGGTTGAAATTCCTGAATTGAGCATTTGCAAGGCAGAGTCATTTATTCCTTCTGAAATTTCCTTACTGCTTGCTTTTTTATAAATCTTCCATTTAATCCCTTCTTTTCCACAGCATTGTTTTACATTTAGATTTTTAACAGCGTCTTTTGCATAAGAATCGCCTATGTGTGTATGTGCATTTATTAACGAAGGCATAACTAAAAAATTTTTGAAATTTTTACCATTGCTGACATAACCTTCATTGCAGTCTGAAATTTTACCACAGTCCTCATCTGTTTCCAGATTTCCTTCTTCAATGATTTCAAAATTTTTGTTGAGGAAGGAGCAGTTGAAAAGCATTTTAAAAATTATGAAAAACAAGCAAAACAAATTACAGGAAATTTATAAATTTACCTTTGGACATCTCTTATAAAATCTGTTTATTGCTATTTTTATTCCTTTTGCACATATAAATTTTTATTCCTTTTGCACATATAAAAATTTCCTGCCTGTTCTCTTGCCAAAGTCATCTTTGAATTATTTGAATTGTCTTTAAACCACATCCTTTCGGTGCGGATGCAACCTCCTTCACTTAAATTGTTATTTCGCACATTGTATTTTTGTGTTGTCCAGTAAATCCGGACATAGTTAAAAGAAGGCGAAATCGCTCAACAATAATAACAATAATAAAATAGAATAATAATTAATAGAATAAGCAAAAAAATTGATGAAATTAAAAAATTGATGAAATTAAACACAAATTAAACACAAATTAAACACAAAATGAAAAAATTTCCATTTCCATTAAATAATTTAAAAATTACATCGGCAATTCTTGACTATATATTTATTATCCTGCTTGCTATCGTTGTATGTGTTGGATTTTATGAATTTATCAATGTCCTGTTTATTCAAATAACATCCGGAAGGGCAGACTTTATGCCGTTGTTAGGCTCTTTATTTATTGTCTTAATCGGACTGGAATTGCTGAAAATTAGTTTAACTGCTGAAAAAGGGAGCTTAAATTTTTACCTTATAGCAGTTCTTGATATTGTATTGATAGCATTGGCAAGGAAAATAATTTTGTTGTCTCCGAAAGAGATGATTGATATTTATGAATATTTTGCAATCGGATTTATTATGCTCATAATACTCATAGTTATAAAATATATACCTGCGCCATTTGTTTTGACAGTTAAAAAGCCAATGCATTTACATATGGTAATAAAAGACGAAGTTGGGACACTTAACAAAATTACAGACGTTTTGAAAAATTTAAATGTGAATATAACGAAAACAGAAGTATCTCCTATCGGCGATGGAAAATCATCGCTTAATGCAACGCTTGATTTGAAAAAATCAAAATTAAACGAATATGAAATTGAAGAAAAACTATGTGATCTGGATGTTGTGATTAAAGCAATGGTGAGATGAAATTAAAGTACCTGATTTGTAAATTAAAATTTAAACAAATTTTTTCTTTGCACTTGCTATTAGTCCTATCGGCCCAGTCATCATCATATCACCTCCCAGAGATGCAAAATAATAATCAAGTCCTGTTTCCTTTATCAAATTTCTGTTGGGCCCTGTAACAACCACCTTCTTTATATTGCCAAACCCGATTGTTTCAAAGATTATTGCCCCGTTTCCGCCATCATTATAAATTTCTTCATTACAGATTATTCCAAAATTTCGTTACCCGCAAACCTCCAAATATGTGCTAATATCTTTTTTTACAAAAATTTAGAGTTAAATATTGAAAATGAAATATATAGTCATTTTGACATCTTTTGATAATATTGTTTTTATCCATATATTTATTCTTTAAATCATAATATGTAATATTGATGTTCAAAATAAATAATCAAAAGTTGAAATTTTCACTATAAGCATTTAAAATAAGTTTGTTTTTTTACACAAAACATAGTCATTATTGTAAAAAGTTACAGTATTGAATAGAAATTCAAGTCCGTTTTGGCGTCATGAAAAAATATTGCTATATGGACGAAAAAGTAACCCCTCTCTAAAAAATTCTATTTTTATTTCTATTTAAATTATTTTTATAGAAATCTAAATTTTTAACGGGTCAAAAAATTGGAATAACCTTACAGTTGGACAAGCTAATATTAATGTTCAAAATAAATAATTAAAAGTTGAAAAATTCACTGTAATTATATCAAAAAACCATTGTCCCCTTTTATATAGCACATAACCAAAGGAATTTACCCTAAATTATTATTTAATATTTAATCTCCAAATGCTAATTAATAATGGATCAACGGTCATAGAGATAATGGAAACACCCGCTCTCATCCCGAACGCGGAAGTTAAGCATTATCTCGATCATGTCAGTACTGCTCCATGAGCGGGAAAGCCGATTGTTGTTGGTCCATTTTTTATTTATTTTTTTATTGTATATTTTTTTATTGTATATTTTTTTATCGTATTATAACCTCGCGGTTGCTCGGATATTTTCAAAACTTGGCATTTTGAAAATAAAGTATGGGCTTACTTATCAGGAAGGTATAACCTTGCCCGAAGGGCTTTCTTGTCTGTTCTTTAAAATAGTTAATTATTTTTGTAATTATCTACCACCATGTATGTTTGTTATATTTATCCCTGCTTTATTAGGATGTATTGGAAATACAGACAACCCAAACAAAACAGGTGAAGTTAGTAAAGAAAATTTATCGCAGGTGACACAAACTCCCGGCCAGACCAGCCAGTTCAAAGAAATTTCCCCGATTCCCTGATTAAGGAGTGAGTTAAGAGAGCATCCTGCATTCATTCTTACGAGTTCAGCGAAGCAGTAAAATTTTCTACTTCGCATGAATTTAGAAATAAAAATAGACTTGAATGTAACGGTAAATCTAAAAGATAAAAAATTTTTCACCACATCAAATTATAATATCCTGAATACAGTATTGCAATCAAAAATGTATAAGATTGATGACAAAATTTATTATGCTGCAATAAATAACAACAAAAGGGAATGGAAAATTTATAAAAAAAGAGAAATTAGAAGGAGAATTAAAAGGAGAATTAGAAGGAGATAATAAATTTATGAGGTCTGCCGGTATATTTAATGTTGATGGTGACTACGGCAAAAAACGGATTTTTCTAAAAGATAGGAGAAAAAAGAAACTGTCGGAAGCGAAGTCATTGACGGACAAAACTGCAGCATAGTTAAAATTTATGTCAATGTAAATGAAGTTATCAAAGAAAAAAATTTAAATTTAACAGCAGATGATAACCTGGAAAATTTAGAATTAAAATTATTGATTTCAAAAAGTAACAAGGATGTTATAAAGGAATACGAACTTATGACCTTAAAAGGCAGGAATAATGCTATAACAACGATAGAAAAGACAACATCATACAAAAATTATAATAAAGAGGTTGTTATAAATCCACAGGTTTAAAACTGATAATCTATACAAAAGGCGTCTATTTTTCCTTTAAAATTTCAATTTTTTTATCATTCATTTCTATCAGCACCTTATGTTCAGTAATCACTTTGCCTATTTTTCTGCATTTGTAGTTTTTCAAAATTTCCGCCGCATCTGTCTTGTTTGTAACTACACAAAATCCGATTCCCATGTTGAATGTGTTATACATTTCTTCATCGTTTATATTGCCATATTCCTGAATTTCAGCGAAAATTTTTGTGTGCTTTTCATTTAAATCAGGCAGATTTTGCAGTTCAAATCCGTATTTTGTTAATCGCAATAAATTTCTGTAACCGCCCCCTGTTATGTGTGCCAGTCCATGAACATCGTATTTATTTATTATTTCCAAAATTTCCTTAACATAAATTTTCGTTGGCTTTAAAATTTCTGGATAAAATTTCTTTGGCAGAACCTTTCTTGCCAGTGTTAATCCGTTGCTGTGAATTCCGTTGCTGTCAAATCCGATAATAATATCATTAACCTTAATTTTGCTTCCGTCAATGGCTTTGTCCTTCCTGACAATCCCCAGTGCAGTTCCGCTCAAATCAAAGCCCTTTTTATCCTTAGATTTAGCTTTAGCTTTAAGTCCTTTAATTAAGTCAGGGACAATTGCAGTCTCGCCTCCTGTTATTGCCACATTTGCCCGCCTTGCACCTTCATAAATTCCTTTTGAAAGTCCGTTTAAAATTTCTTCATTAACTGACTGCAAAGCAATGTAATCAACCAGTGCAACCGGCTCCGCCCCGACACAAATCAGATCATTAACATTCATAGCAACCATATCAATTCCAACAGTATCATACTTATCAAGTTCCTGTGCTACAAGTACTTTTGTTCCGACACCGTCTGTTTTAAATGCAATTCCGTAATCGCCAAATTCAACAAGGTTTGCATAATTCCCTACATCCATAAGTACTTTTCCTATCCCGCCGTCCCTAAATTTAAATGTCTTCTGCATTAAATTTATAAAATTTTTCATTACTTCCTGCCTTTTGTCAATATCTACTCCTGCCTGTTTATAGGTTGTTGGGACTGGTTTTGTTGGTTTCGTTGTTGGTTTCGTTGTTGGTTTCATTGTTATCTTATTCAATAATAATTTTATCTTTGATAAATATTTTAAATTTATTTCAATAGAAATTAATTCAAATACAGAATAAATTAAATCTTCCCAGAATAATATAAAAACAAAAATAAAAACAATAATAACCTGGCAAAGGATTTGAGATGTCCTGTATGCGGAAGTAACAAAATAAATTATAGTGGAATGTCAACATCTGTTGGTGGAGGATATAGTAGTACAGATGCGAGATATGTATGCGAGGACTGCGAATATGTCGGGGCATTGATTTTAGATGTAGGTGAGGACGAGAATACAGATAATTATACGGGCGACGATTCTAAAATCACTAAAAAAAACAAAAGAAATATATGTTGAGATTGATATTGAAAAACTTATTATTATAATTTTAGCGTGTATCCTTTCAGCAATTACTGTGAATATTTATTATGGTATAAATGCAGGAATTTTGTTTGGAATTTGTTCAATGCTTTTTTGCATTTTGGGATATGTGTTTTATTGTTATCTGAATGTTGGTTTGGGGTGTTGCAGTGTAAAAGATGATGACATGAAAATCCTCCATCTATCTAAATTTTTAACAAAAATTAAAATGTTGAGTGTCAAATAAAGGGGAACATAAATTTATACTAACTACTCAGGAGGTAGGAAATTTACCTCTGAAAATTTCAAAAAAATATAATTTCAAAATTTATGAAATTTTAAAAGACACGAACGAAGTGAGTGGAACAAAGTGAGCGTATTTTTTAGGGTGGCTGAATAGTTACGTTCAAAATTTAATTAATTATGTCAAAAAAAGTGTTCCCTTTCATATGGCACACAACCACTAATTATTAAGTTAAGTTAATGTTTAAAATTAAATTCATAAATATCATACTATTTAATTTTACTGAAAATCTTTGAGATTTTCAATCTTTTAAAATTTACGAGATTTTAAAATACTGAAAATCTTTGAGATTTTCAATCTTTTAAAATTTACGAGATTTTAAAATACTGAAAACTATGAGTTTTCAATCTTTAAAAATCTTTTGGATTTTTAAATGATATTTCAAAAAATTTATTTACTAAAAAATATTTTTTTAGTAGATTTTTAAAAAATATCTCACAAATTAATTATCCCAATTTAACGGGGTGAGCACCAGAAAAAGTG
>MNZY01000046.1 GCA_001873845.1 Candidatus Altarchaeum sp. CG2_30_32_3053
ATTGCATGATGGAAAACTAATTAAAAGATGGAAATATTGGAAACATGTTCTAAATATTGCTGTTGATTATAGCCTTGAAAAACACTTGTTATAGTACACGTTGAATACGGCAAGATGCCTTAAATTTATTTTTTTCATTAATTTTGCAGCATACTTTATGGGCATTCCCGGAGAGACAATTACAAGCGGAGAAGACGAAACTTCGCCAACCTTCACTTCTTTTAAATTTTTGTTATCCGCATAGACCTTAACAATATCCTTTCTCGTTATAATTCCGAACGGTTCCCTGTTTTCACTCGGTTCAACTATCAGACATCCGATTCAGTTTTCATACATTTTAATTGCCGCATCCATCAGAAATGCATCCTTCTCAATCCTAACAAAGTCCTTTTTCATTATATTCCTTATTTTTATTTCGCCTGCCATCTTGATTTATTTGATTTGTTTAAAATTTGAGTAGGGATAAACATGTAAGGTTTTTTAATAAATTTTATAATTAATAAATAATTATGATTCAAATATAGATATACTTTTTAAAAATAAACAAATGGATGAAATCATCTGTCCTCAATGTGGTTCGGGACAAATAAAATTAAATGGAGATACATATTATGGCAAACAAAACCATAAGTGTAATATATGTGGGCGGCAATTTGTCATCAATCCTAAAAATAAAGTAATTACTGATGAAGAGAAATATAAAATTAAAAAACTATTGTTAGAAAGAATATCTTTACGTGGAATATGCAGAGTAATGAATGTAAGTCTTCCGTGGCTTCTTGATTTTACTGTAAATTTGTATGGTCAAACTCTTGATGATATTGGCATAAAAACAGAGCAAATTAACGAGATGGATGGTGTTATATTTCGTACATTGGAAACAGAAGCAGATGAAATGTGGAGCTTTGTGAAAAGCAAAGAGGATAAACAAAGGATATGGATCGCCATTGATATTAAAACAAAGCAGGTTATAGCATTTCATGTAGGAGATAGAAGTGAAAATAGTGCTAAAGAGTTATGGAAAAAGATACCTGGAATATATAAGAAAAATTCAGTTTTTTATACAGATGACTGGGACGCATACAAGAGTGTTATTCCAAAAAATCAGCACGTAGTGGCAGATAAAGGTTCTGGCTATACAAACATTATTGAAAGGTTCAATTGTACATTGCGTCAACGAGTGTCAAGATTAGTACTTTCTGCATTGTCATTTTCAAAGACAATTGAAAACCATATTGGTACAATCAAGTAATTTATCTATCATTACAATATAACCTTACATGTTTAGCATTACCTAAATTTTAAACAATTTAAATTTTTCTTTTCAGTAGTGCTTTTCTTTTATAGAGAAAATGTTGATTTATATTCGTTTAATTACCGCATAAGTTGCCGTCTTTGTTACTCCTTCAATTTCATTAATTTTTTCAATAATACTCTCTGCACTCTTTTGTGTTGTCTTCAGTATAATGTCAACATTTCCCGCAACCTCATAAACCTCAATATCTGAAATTTTCCCGATTTCGTCATAAACCTTTGGCCTTTCCTTTGGAAGCACTTCAACTAATATGAATGCCTCTTTTTTCATAACATTATGCACAATTTCAATAAATTCTTCATCAAGTAATGCAGACTTTCTTCTTTCTGCGGCAATTTTGACCTGCTTTAAAATTTCATCCATATCTGTTTCACTTGCTTTGATTTTATATTCATCAAGTTTTCCTTTTATTGCACTTTTTCCTGACATCTTCCCGATAATCAGCTTCATCTTTTGTCCGACCATTTGGGGAGAATATGTCTGATAGGTAAATGGAAATTTAAGCAGTCCGTCAACATGTATTCCTGACTCATGCCTGAAAGCGTTCTCTCCGACAACAGGCAGCATTTGCGAGACCTTTATGTTTGATGCATTTTCAACATACTCTGAAATTTTCTTTAAATTTTCTGTTTTATATTTTGAATCTGTTTTATATAGGCATATTAAAGACATTATTATCTGTTCAAGTGAAGCATTTCCGCTTCTCTCTCCAATCCCGTTAACTGTTGTTGAAACATACTCTGCTCCGGCTTCAATTGCAGCAAGTGAATTTGCAACGGCGAGTCCGTAATCGTTATGTGCGTGAATTTCTATAGGAATGTCTACTGTTTGCTTTATCTTTTTTACCAAAAATTTCGCAGATGTAGGATTTAAGGCAGAAACAGTATCGCAAAGTCGCAACCTCTTACCTCCAGCATTTTTGCAGGTCTTTATATATTCAATAAGAAGGTCGTAGTCGGTTCTGCTGCCGTCTTCTGCATTAAATGAAATGTATAATCCGTGAGAGTGCGCATAACTGACTGCTTCGGCAGCCATGTTTAAAATTTCCTCCTTTGTCCTATGAAGTTTATGCTCCAGATGAATGTTTGATGTCGCTAAACTTATTGCTATTGCATCACATCCTGTTTCAACGACTTTATCAATATCCTTTTTGTTTGCCCTGCTCCAGCCCATAATGCTCACCTTTAAATTTCTTTCTTCTTTCTCTTTGACAATCAATTTTATTGCATCAACATCATTCTGTGAAACAACAGGAATCCCTGCTTCAATCTGCTCAACACCGAGTTCAGCGAGGTATTTGGCAATTTCAAGCTTTTCATCAGACGAAAATATAACTCCTGCTGTCTGTTCCCCATCCCGCAAAGTCGTGTCACAAATTTTGACATTATTCATGCTTTGTATATTCTGCTCTTTCCTGACTTCATCGGCAAAGTTGTAGTCCGATACATAAATTTTGTATTTGCTCATTTTAAAGTTTTCATCTGTTAAATTAGTATTAAATTTTAAATTTATTAAAAGATGTATTTTTTTGGGTGGCTGAACAATTACCAAAATTATTCGTTTTTTAAATATTCTCTTAAGACAATAACTTTGATTTCATTTATTTGTTTATGTCTGTTATCGTTAGTGAGGAATATATTGGCTTTAGTATTTGGGGCTGCAGAAATCTGGATTGCATCCATTGTTCTAATGGTAGGATATTTTCCTCTCAGGCGCCCTTCCTTTTCTCCTGTGTTAGCTGAAATTTCCACAAGATTAAAATTTTTCCTGTTTTTTCAAAAATTCTACAAACACGTCTGCAATATCTTTCATTCCCATACTGATGGGTTTGGGCAAAACCTCTGTGAGGGTTATAACTGAGGTAAAGGCGATTAACTCTCTTGATTGCACTTTATCTATGACTTCTTTTACAAGATGTCCGAATCATGATTTGCCTCAATATAATAGATTATTGATGCTGTATCAAAGAATATTGTTTTGATTTGTTCAAGGTATTCGGATAAATTAGCAACAGTATTTATATTCTTTCTTCTCTTAATTTATTAACATATTCCTGAGCGTCTTCATTATTCCACATTCCTCTGCACAATCCATAAAAATCAGCAATATTCACTGTTGTTTTCTTTCTGGCAACTCTCTGCGAGATTAATTTATGAATAAGTATTTCTATCAATTTCAATTGTTCTTTGGGCAGCAGTATTTCAACTCTTTTTTAACTCTTTCTAATGTAACATTTCTATACACATTAACTGTCATTTTGTCAATATATATATTAGTATGCTAATACTTGACAAGTTGTAATAAAATTAAAATTTTATGGAAAAATTTCTAATATGTTGTTGAAAAATTTCACATTTTAGAATCGAGACATAAAATCAAAAAAGCATTTAGTTGTTGAACCTTTTTTGTTTTATTTAATGCCTTTCCTAA
>MNZY01000074.1 GCA_001873845.1 Candidatus Altarchaeum sp. CG2_30_32_3053
TCAAATTCTCTACGAAATTGAAAATACGCTCACTTCGTTCGTGTCTTTTCAAATTCTCTACGAAATTGAAAATAACCTCGCTGTTGCTCGGATATTTACAAAATCTCTTGATTTTGAAAATACGCTCACTTCGTTCGTGTCTTTTCAAATTCTCTACGAATTTGAAAATAACCCCACTATCGTTTGGATATTTTCAAATCTTTGGGATTTGAAAATTACGCCCAAACTTTTACGCTGGGGTGGGAAACTCAAGATAAATTCATTGAGGAACTGAAGATTGCATTATTTCTAACCGGAAGCAGAAACATTGGGAAGGTAAAAGGAAAGTATCGACTGAAAGAATAAAAGAATAAAAAAAGAATAAAAAACAAATTTATATAACAAATTTCATAAATTTATATTTTTCAATAAATTAAAAAACAAATTTATTACTATTTTTATGTTTTAAATTTAAAATGCCGTTGCCAGTTGATGAATATTCAAAAAAAATCTCTGTATTTGGAAAGGGAACAAAAACAAAGCTGATGATTGTAAATACACTAAAAAACGGTGAAATGTCATATTCTGAAATTCAGAAAAATTTTTCCGGGACATCAAAATCAACCCTTTACAAATATTTAAGTGAATTATATAAAGGAGGAATAATCAAAAAAAGGGTTGAAAGAACTGACGGAAAAAGGCCGCTCGCTTTTTACATTTTAAATTTTCTCGCAATAAATTTATCCCCATCCGGAATCAAGGATGTTATTGAAGGAAAAAACAATGAAAACAGAGAAATTTTTGCAAAAACAGATATATCTGTAAAGGGAAAAGGCATTACACAGAAATTTTCCCAGAGCCGACTGCTTAATGACCTGCTTTCCACAGGCATAAAAATAGAGGATGCTGTTGATGTATTAAAAGAACTAAAATTATCCGTATATGAAGGTATTACTACAACTGAAATAAGAGATATGGTTTGTAAAATTTTAGAAAACAACGACGAAAAACTTGCCGAGATATTTGCAGTGTATATTGATGATAAATTAAAGGTCCATTGCGGCAACAATATTGAAATTTGGACAGAGGATGAAATTTCTCATAAGTTAAGGGCTTACCGAAAAATGACTGAATTTACAGGTGATGAATTAAATTTTTTATCCCATAAAATCGTCAGAGACATAAAAAAGATAACGCTCTTTCCGTCAAAAGGGCTCGTTGAAGAGTATATAAAATTTATTGCCAATAGTTTTTAATGATGAGGTCAGATAAAGTGCACAAAGTTCACTGTATTCACCTACATTTCTTCTCTATCAGATATCATCTTTAAATTTAAGTCATCTTTATGCTGCCTTTTTTTATTCTCAAGAAATCTGTACGCGGTTCCAAATTTTCCGTTATTAATAATCATTTCTATTGCCTCTTTTACATCTTCAACATCTTCGTAATCCCCTATTATTCCGACACCTTCCTTTCCCACATTGACATAGCAATCAGAAATTTTTTCTATCGTATTCATGACACTTCTGTTTGTTCCTATTATTCTTCCCCGTATAGACATAAATCGCTTTTCTGATAAAGGAATAAACTCAAAAGAGTAGTCCTTATAGTCCTTTGTCAGTAACAATGCCTTTTCAGGATTAAACCCTAAATTTATTGCATCAATTATATTTTGTGCCAGCATTTCATAGTATGGCGAGCCGGAAATTGTTACATCTGTCCCGGAGATTAAAATTTGTGTATGGGTTTTATCTTCTATTTTCTTTTTTGTTTCTCCGTCTTTTCCTATCAGCACCCTAATTCTATCTTCCGATATACTTGTATATTGCATTTTAATTTATTAACAACTGATCTAAAATAACTTAATTTATGAACAACTTAATTTATTAACAACTGATCTAAAATAACTTAATTTATGAACAACTTAATTTATTAACAACTGATCTAAAATAACTAATTTATGAACAACTTAATTTATGAACAACTGATTTAAATTTTTAAATTTACAAATTAGTATTTCTTTACATTTTTTGATAATTATTTCACACATGAAAATTTTATTGAAAATGAATGTTTTTGTATTTGAATATGCAACCGCAGTGAACGATATAAATTTTATTGTAGAGGGAAGGGCAATGTTAAATTTAATACTTGGGGGATTAAGAAAAGAGGGGATTAAAGCAGAAACAATTAAAAATTTCAGTGGCCCGGATTTATCAGAAAAAATTTTAGAAAAAGCAGGTAAATCTGATTACATCATTTTAATAGCACCGAATTATGAATTACTAAAAATTTCAAATTTTTTAGATCAGCACACGAAAAATTCCAGTAAAGTCCTCATCTCACCGGTAGATGCACTTAACAAAACGTTGAATAAATTTAATTTATACAATGAATTAAGTAATAAAATCCTTTTACCAAAAACAACAAAGTTCCAGAATTTTGTAATTGAAGATAAAACGATAAATTTTCCGATAATAATAAAGCCAATATACGGGACGGGATGCGAAAGCGCATTCGTTTTTAATGACAATAAATCATACAAGGCACGGACAAAAACAGATGGGCAGAAATTTAATGAAAATTTCATTGTTCAGGAATTTGTTGACGGAATCCATACATCGGTCTGTTTATTTGCGGGCAGGGATGTTTATCCTGTTTCTTTGAACAGGCAACTTATGAAATTTGAAAAATCTGGCAGGACAAATGTCCGGCGTGCGAGATATGATGGCAGTTATGTTCCGTTTTTTAATAAATTAAGAGAAAGGGTATTCGAATATTCAAAAATCATAAGCAAAGACCTAAATTTAAAGGGATACATCGGGATGGATTTTGTGATTGATGAGAAAAACGAAAAAATTTACCTGATTGAAATTAATCCCCGAATTACAACATCTGCAATTGCGTTAAGCAAGGCGGCAAATTTAAATATTGCGAGACAGCACATTGCCTGTTTTAAAGACAATGAAATTTTAAGGAAGGGGTTAAGCAAAGTCAAATTCTTAAATGAGGTTGAACTTTTGAAATATAAAGATGGAACAAGATGCAGAATAAAAAAATAAAAAATAAATAGTAACGAACGGTTGGGTGCCAAATAAAGAGGAACAAAAATTTATAGAAATTTTGCTTTGTCCTTTTTTGAGCGGTAAAATTTTTTATATAAAAAGGCAAAGAAAACCAACCAATTTTACTGGTCGGATGAATTTTTGCCTGCATGTTTAAAACAGGAACTCGCAAGTCCTGTATCCTTCTGCCAGAGGATTGGTTCCCATCGGGGTTGTTACAACTCATTTCCATATCATATCATCCACACTCAGAGTTTCCTCTCTGTTTAAAGTAGAATTTGCAGTGCTGCGGACTTGGGAAGCATCCGCAGGTGTGTTTTTAAAATCAATGATTTTAAAATATACTGAAAATCTTTGAGATTTCCAATCTTTAAAAATCTTTGAGATTTTAAAATACTGAAAATCTTTGAGATTTCCAATCTTTAAAAATCTTTGAGATTTTAAAATACTGAAAATCTTTGATTTCAATCTTTGAGAATTTACGAAATTTTAAAATACTGAAAATCTTTGAGATTTCCAATCTTTAAAAATCTTTGAGATTTTAGGCAATCATCCCTTTAAGTTGGGATAATTAATTTGTGAGATATTTTTTAAAAATCTGCTTAAAAATTAAAATTGGATATTATAAATTTAATTTTAAACATTACAGGACATACACAAAACAAATATGAATTCTTGACTT
>MNZY01000076.1 GCA_001873845.1 Candidatus Altarchaeum sp. CG2_30_32_3053
ATGTATGCGGTGCTTGGAAATTATGATTTGTGCTTTGTTGTGGATTTCCCCGGAAATACCGAAGCAATAAAAGCATCGGTAAATATTGCAAAAGCAACTGGAATCGGATTTAGAACACTTCCGGCAATTCCTGTGGATGAATTTGACAAAACAGTCGGATAAAAAATAAAACATAACAGAACAAGACAAGACAAACAAGACAAGACAAACAAGACAAACAAAACAAAACAAACAAAACAAACAAAACAAAACAAAACAAAACAAAACAAAACAAAATTTAAAAATTTTAAAAAAACAGAAAAATTTAAAAATTTAAAAACAAAAATTTAAAAACCGAAAATGAAATTTGCAAAAGACAATTTTCAAAGGAACGGGGCATTAATAATTGTTGAAGGGGTTGACGGAAGTGGAAAAAGCACACAGGTGCAACTGATTGGAAGATGGCTTGAAAGTCAGGGGTTTTCAACCGTATTTACAGAGTGGAAATCAGCGCTCCAGTTAAAGCCGATGTTTAAAAAGATATGGAAAGAAGACATCAGAATAAATCCGTATGTATTCAGTTATGCACTTGCGGCTGATTTTTATCAGAGGATGGAAAAAATTGTGATTCCTGCATTAAAGATCGGACAAATTGTTATTTCTGACAGGTGGGCATTTACAGGGATAATCAGGGATACATCAAGGGGGCTGGACAGAGAGACCGTTGAGAATATATACCAATATGCGATAAAACCGGATGTTGCCCTTTATTATGATGTTCCGCCGGAGGTCGCTGTAAAGAGAAAGACAAATGTTCCAAGGTATTATGAAAGCGGAA
The DNA here is from genome assembly GCA_001873845.1 of Candidatus Altarchaeum sp. CG2_30_32_3053. Taxonomy (GTDB): domain Archaea; phylum Altiarchaeota; class Altiarchaeia; order Altiarchaeales; family Altiarchaeaceae; genus Altiarchaeum; species Altiarchaeum hamiconexum. The sequence goes on from MNZY01000076.1 coordinate 818, forward strand.
GTGATTTGGGATTGCCTTATGACAGGCAGAAAAATTTTGAGGTCTTTGAAGGTAAGCAGATAGAAACATACAGAAAACTGGCAGGTGAAGGTTTGATAACGCTTGTTGATGGAAATGCGCCAATTACACTGGTCTCCCCCAAGTCAAGGAATATTGTTAAAAATTTATTTAAAAAGAGATTTGGAGTTATAATCTGATTAAAAATTTATTAAAAATTTAAAAAATAAATTTATATGTTTAAAAATGGAAGATACAAAAATTGTTGACGAATACGCAAAAAGAGCAGTAGAAAAATTAAAGATGAAGAAGGAAGGAAATCTCATCGTATTTGAGGGCATTGACGGCTCAGGAAAAACAACCCAGGTAAGAATGCTGGTTGAATATCTGCAAAGCAGGGGCATTGATGTTGTATTTACCGATTGGGCGAGCAGTGCGAATATTGGGAAATATATACAGACGATGAGAAAGGACAAAATTGAGGTCGTTCCAAGGACATTTTCATTATTGCATGCTGCTGAATTTGCCGAACGGCTGGAAAATTTGATTTTGCCAGCATTATCAGCGGGAAAGACAGTTGTCTGTGACAGGTATGTTTATACTGCAATAGCAAGAGATTCGGCACTTGGGGTTGATGAGGATTATGTGAAGGAAATTTACAAACTCGCTCCAAAAGAGGACTTGTTGCTTTATTTTGATGTTCCACCAAAGATGGCATTAGAACGACTGATTAAGAGGGCAATTAAAGAAAACACAGCAAAACAGACGACGAAAAAAGGAAAAAAAGGCAAAGTAGCGGGAACAATTTCTCCGGCAGGCACAATAGCAGGAACAGTTGCAGGCACAATAGCGGCAAAAATAGGAAAATTAGACGAGAAAGAAAAGGCATCATGGACCGACTATGCAACAATGTACGGATATATGAAAGATGTATTTAAAACAGAAAAAGATGAAGAAGCATATTATGCATTTGTAGCAAAGGTGGTTGAAAAATATAAAACAGTTACAGGGGAAAACAATGCAGTAGTAATTGACGGGAAAATTCCAGCGGATTTCATCAAAACGCAAATTATGAGTGTTGTAAATAAGAAAATTTTTAAAGCAGAATAAATCAAAAGCAAAACAAAAAAGCAAAACAAAAAAATTTAAGATAAAAATTTAACCAAACCAAAATGAGAGTTAAAGACATAATGTCAAAGGATGTAAAGACCTGTAAGCTGGATGATAAAATCAGCGATGTTTCAAGGGAGATGACAAAGTACGGGATTTCAATGCTTGTTGTTGTTGAGAAGGATACTCCTGTGGGAGTAATAACAAAGAGTGATGTAGCAACGAGGGTTGTCGGAGAGGGAAAGGAGCCAAATGATGTCAAGGTCAGGGACGTTTATTCTGCCCCGATAAGAAAAATTTACGCAATGTCAACAATTGAACTGTTTGCAAATAAATTGCATGCAAGAAATTTAAGAAACATGGTTGTTTTTGACGAGGATGAAAAAATGGTCGGGGTCTGTGGAACAACAGACATCTTAAAATTAGTTGCAGAAGGAAAATATGTGTGAGCAAAGACAAAAATAAAATTTATAAAAATAAAATTTATAAAAATTTAAAATGACAGAAAAAAAGGGAGCAGTAATTAAGGGAATAATACTAAAAGTTAAGGACATAATGACAAAAGGAGTAAAAACCATTGCCTACAACAAGTCAATAAAGGAAGCAGCAGAAAATATGCTCAAAGAAAAGGTATCGCTTTTACTTGTTGTTGATGGTAGCAACAAGCCAATCGGAGTTGTGACAAGAAAGGATATTGCTTTCAGGGTAATAAGAAAATCAGAAAGTCCCGAAGATGTGATGGTAGCAGTAATTATGAGTGCCCCGGTTTCAACAATAAATGAAAATTTATCTGCGGTAGAACTCGGAAAATTTTTTGGAGAAAAAAAGTATAAGCGATTGCTGGTTGAAAACGATAATGGAGAATTAGCCGGAATAGTCAGCACGACGGACATGCTTAAAGCAGTGGCAAACAATAAAATCTGAACAAGGACTTATATTAATTATTGAAAAATGGTAAATGCGTATGTGAAAATTGATGTGGAAACAGGAAGGGAAAAGAAGGCAAGAAAAGCAATGAGGAAAATAAAAGGAGTAATAAGTGAGGACTTTGTAGCAGGAAGACACGATATTTTGGCACTGGTTGAAGGCGCAAGTTATGAGAAAATAGCAACAAAGGTCATGGGCAGAATGAGGAAGATTAAAGGAGTAGATAAAACAATAACAAACTTTGTATTTGATGAACAATCTCCTGAAGAAAGTTCAGAACAAATGCCAGAAGAAAAGTCAGAAAAAGTGGAAGTGGCAAAGGTCTATTTAAAAATTGATGTGGAAACAGGAAAGGAAAAGGAAGTAAGAGATGCCATGAGGAAAATAAAAGGTGTAAAAAGGGCAAATTTAATAACAGGAAGGCATGATATTATGGCATTGGTTGAAGGTGAAACCCATGATGAAATAGCATCAACGATTTTAGGTGAAATAAGGAAGATTAAAGGAATAAACAAAACAATAACAAACTTTGTATTTGACTAATGAAATAAAATAATCAAAAGCAATAACAATCAATCAGAAATTATTTTTTTAATTTTTTTATTTTTTACTTTAAAATTTAAAAACACATATAAATTTAAATAAATCTTGTGTGCTCATCTCTTTAAATTAGGATAATTAATTTGTAAGATATTTTTTAAAATTTTTTGAAATATCATTTAAAAATCCAAAAGATTTTAAAAGATTGAAAATCTCAAAGATTTTCAGTATTTAAAAAATCCTACAGATTTTTTAAAGATTGAAACCGAAGGTTTCAGTATTTTAAAATCTTGTAGATTTTTAAAGATTGAAAACTTGCAGTTTTCAGTATTTAAAAAATCCCACAGATTTTTTAAAGATTGAAACCGAAGGTTTCAGTATTTTAAAATCTTGTAGATTTTTAAAGATTGAAAACTTGCAGTTTTCAGTATTTAAAAAATCCCACAGATTTTTTAAAGATTGAAACCGAAGGTTTCAGTATTTTAAAA
>MNZY01000238.1 GCA_001873845.1 Candidatus Altarchaeum sp. CG2_30_32_3053
TGAAAAGACACGAACGAAGTGAGCGTATTTTCAATTTCGTAGAGAATTTGAAAAGACACGAACGAAGTGAGCGTATTTTTGTTGTTAAGTATAATTAATTTTGTAAATTTTTAAAATTACTCATCCATTTTTTGATGGTTGGAAAGATGGGATTTATTTAAAAATTTTCCTTTCCTTTCCACATTTTTCCATCTTCATTTAAATTTCCCTCACCTAAAACTTCATTTCATTTATCTTTTCCCAATCGTTTTCATTCAAAACAACAATTTTGTCATCACCAATTATGTACAAATAATCATTAATATAAATTGCCCTCCTGGCAGAAATTTCGCTGACTGCTTTTATTAATTTTAGTTTGTCATCTTTATACGAAAAAACATACCCTCCTTTACTGCCAGGCAGGAAAAAAACATCATGCTTCGTGTCCAATAAAAACGCGTGGTGCGTGTTTAGAATATCTGACCATGACTCATCCAAGAGGTATTTATCTGATTCTTTTGGATTTTCTACTTGGGAAACATCAAAAAGAGAAATTTTCACCTGCCAGTTTTCTTTTCCGATGCCTAAAATTTTGTCTTCTGTGATCGGGTGTAAGTAGGAGGAATATCCTGGAATTTTCAGCTCGCCCTTTAATTCTGGTTTTTTTGGATTGGACAAGTCCAAAACATAGAACGGGTCTGTCTCGCGGAATGTAACCAAATAACCACTATCTCCGATAAACCTTGCCGAATAAATTCTCTCCTGCATCCCCAAGTCCTTTATTGCGCCGATAATCTTCAAATTTTTATCCAAAACATAAACATCATTTGCTGATTCCCTTCCTCCAGTTCCAAAACCCCTACCTCCAAAACGCTCACCAAAAGTTGTCGCTATCCTTAAATTTTCTTCATATTCGTCCAAAGCAAACTGATTTAATGGAAATCCTGGAACGCTGCCCGTTGCCGTTACCTCAAATTTTTCCAGTCCTATCTTTACAATCCCACTCTTTTCCAAGTTCCTTTTTTCTTTATTATAATATTTAGACCTTCTGTTGTTCATTTCGTTTCCTAACTTCAGCCGCTCGTCATTTGTTAAGGTCCTGTAATATTTTTCAAAAATGGTTTGCAATTCCATTAGTTTAGCTTGCTCGCTAATATCATAGCCATCTAATTTTTCAATCTTTTCTAAGATTCCTTTAGAAAGTAAATCTGAACATTCTTCCCGGAAAAATTTAGACACAAACCTAAACACGCTTTCCTGATAATAATAAGTAATGTATATTGCATTTTCTGACATATATACAATTGATTGACTGTATGAGCCAGTAAATGAAATTTTGTTTTTAATTTCACCAGAAATGGGATTCAATATTATCGCTGAAAAGGTGATATCTATTGGAACAGGCGAAACAGGATGGTAAATTTCTTTACATTCAATAACTAATGGATTTTCTCCAATCGTTAATGGCTTTATTGGGCATGGGTTGTATTCATCAATATAATTTCTTAAAACCAAATAAATTTTGCCGTTATAAAGGCGGGAAGTGACAATTGATGTAGATTCATTTAATTTTATATTCCACTTTTTTACAGGGGATTTTGGATCAGAAACATCATAGCCCTCAATATTCTGATATGAGAAAATTACCAAAACATCATTTGTTAGAAGCAGGCTACCTGTGTTGTTGATTTCACCATCCATCGCTAAATCAGTAGGGGGAAAGGCATTGATGATGTTTATTTTTGGTTCTTTGTAATAAGGCGGAGCTACTTTTCTTGATGAATATGTCCACATTATTTCAGGGGAAAAATAAATTTTCTTGCCGTCGGTCTTTACAATGTCTGGCTCATCAATTCCCTTCACCTGAACATTTGTTTCTGAAACCCTTTCAAAAGAAGTGCCAGAACCGCTGGTTTTTGTTGCAGTGAATTCTGTAGCCAGTCTTTCATCAAAAGGTAAGGGTGGTGTTTGCGCCGTTATTGCATTAGATAGCAATCCATAATTATAATATCCTTGTGCTGTCTTTGTCTCTTCTAAATAATTTTTAAATTCTTCAACAGAGGAAAATTTCTTAATTGCAGAAATTTGAGTTATATTTTCTCTTGGTTTTTCCTCAATACATCCACTCAGCAAAACAGTTCCAATAATTACAACAACCAAAATCCCCCATAAAATATTTTTTGTGCCCATTTTTACAAACTAATTTATTTTTTAATTTTATTCTTATTTTTTAATTTTTGCTAAAATTAAAGTAACTACTCAGCCACCCTAAAAAATTATAGGTAAATTTTTGATTTTTACGCTCACTTCGTTCCACTCACTTCGTTCATGTCTTTTTGAAATCTTTATGATTTCAAAAATTGTGTCTTTTGAAATTTCATAAATTTTGAAATTGTATTTTTTTTTTTGAAATTTTACGCTCACTTCGTTTGTGTATTTTCAAAACTTTGCGTTTTTAAAATACGCTCACTTCGTTCGTGTCTTTTCAAATTCTCCGCGAATTTGAAAATAACCTCACTTCGTTCGGATATTTTAAAATCTTTGAGATTTTAAAATAAGTTCGCTTCGCTCTCATATTTTCAAAACTTTGCGTTTTGAAAATCGCGGGTAAATTTTTGTACCCCCTGTATAGTTACTAATTCCTGTTATAGTCATTTTACTGACTTTTTGCAGTAAAATGACTATACTCGTAAATTTGATAACGGTGCAAAAAGTTAGCAAATTTACTATAAATTATCCAATTAATTAAATTTTAAAATTTTAAACAAAAAGAATGGATGAAAAAAAAATTTTTATGGGCAAAATTTTAACATTCGGTCTGACTGCTATAATTGCTGTGTCTGTGTTGTTTATAGGTCTGTATGAAGTAAGTGCATCATTGAATATACAAAGTATAAATTTTATCGGTTCAAATAGCGATTTAAAGATAAATGTCACGATAAAAAATACAGATGCTGGTACAAGTAGCACCTATTTCAATCTTACTCTTAAAGACACATCAAATGATGATGAAGATAACCAGGTTATTTATTCTGGCTCATTGTCAATAGATGCAAATAAAACACAGTCATATACCTTTGGAATATATGGTAGCTATGATAAGCATTTAACTTATCCTTCTAATTGGGAAAATTACAGATGCGGAAAGCATACGATTCAAGCGAAAATTACAATTGCTGGCTCATCACAGGATACTAAAACAGAAGATATTGATTTATCCGCAGATACCTTTGGTCTAACATTTTTTCCCGATATAGAAACAGGTAAAATTTCTCTGAAAGACAGAGTATATATAAATGTAAAAGATATAGACGGAAAGGCAATAAGTGGTGTTTATGTTAAAATCAGCTACGGAGATGTAAAAAAGACAGTTGGAACAACAAGTAGCACAGGACGGGTTAGTTTCAGAATTTCCGAGCTCTTTTCTTCTCCATCAGTAGAAACATATACCTTAAACATTTTCAAGCACGAAAAATTCAAGGAACATTATTACTGCAATTATGAAAAGGACTTTCAGGTGAAGAAAAAATTAAACATTTCAAGCATAAGTCCGGCAAATCCAAAAATAAATGAACGAATTACCTTAACGATTGATGCAGATGATTATGCGGATTACTACGGAGTATTTTTATCTATTATGAATATGAACAATCATTCTGATTCACAATATATTACTTTAAATGACAAAACACAATATTTCACAATTGCAAATCCGGGAACATACAAAATTCACCTGACAAAAAGCATAGATTATTGGGATGCTGAAAGAACGCTTGTGATTGAAGAAAATCCCGAATTAAAAATTTCATTCAACGACATTGTGCTTGGCAAGGAAAATGAATTTGTTGTTTTGGATGCAAATGATGTTAGAGTGCCAAATGCAAAGGTTACACTTTCCGGCGTATCAAAAACAAGTGATAATAAGGGAGTAGTTAAATTCACAATCACAAATCCCGGAACTTATGAAATAACCGCAGAAAAGACAAATTATAAAACAGGACAGAAAACATTTGCCGCCCTGAAAAAGCTTAAAATTGCTTATGAGCCGGAAAAACCAAAAATTTACGACGATATCCAAATAAAACTTCTTGATGAAAGTGATTCGCCTGTGGATGGAACAATAACCATTAACAGCAAGGCATTTTCAACACAAGCAGGCAATATAAATTATAATTTTACAATGTTTGTGAATTATAAAATCATTGGAAAGGCGCAAAATTTTGCCGATGTTGAAGTAAATTTAAAGCCGTTAAAAATTTTAGCCCTGAACATAAATAAAGCAGAAAACGAGGAATTTTCTGTTGGAGATGACTTATCTATGGTGTTAGAAGGTGATAGATTAGGTGAGGCAAAAATTGAAATAAAAAATTTAGATACGAATACAACAACAAGTACAACAACATCAGCAAAAAATTATAGTGTGCCGCTTTTAATTCCCGGAAATTATGAAATAACTGCAACCGCAAACGGATTTGGAGATACAAAGAAAAAATTCAGCGTCAGACACATGACAATAGAAATGAATGCAAAGTATGATGCTCAAAACAACAAAATTTTAATAAAGGTTACAAGTGACGGGAAAGGCCTTGAAAATGCAACAATATTTGTTAAAACACCGAAAAATCTGCTCGGGCAATATACAACAAATATAGACGGACAGGCAATTTTTGATGCAATATGCGAGCAGGGAAATTACACAGTTGCTGCTGAAAAAATTCATTACGAACCAAAACAACAGATTGTTGAAGTAAAGAAGCAAAATTTTGATTTTGGAATAGTTTTGCCTGTCGCAATCGTAATAATTGTTTTATTGATTATTGTACTTTTATATTTAATGTTAAAGAAAAAAAGGCCAAACAGATCAATAAATCAAAATCCAAATGAAATTCAGGAAGGTAAGCTGGGATGAGATTGAAGAAGGTTGCATAATATTGTATGAAAAAACAGAGAGAAATTTCAAATTTGACTGTATTCTTGCAATTTGCAGGGGCGGCTGGATACCTGTAAGGATAATTTCGGATTTGTCTGCTGTCAAAGATGTTGGAAATTTACGGATTGAAAGTTATGATGTTTATGATAAAAACGAAGCAAAAATTACGCAGGATGTTTCTGTTGATGTTAAAGATAAGAATGTTTTACTTGTTGATGATATTGCAGACACTGGAGACAGTTTAATACTTGCCAAAAAGTATCTGCTTAAAAAATTTCCAAAAAATTTAATGACTGCAACCCTGCACTGCAAAGTAACATCAAAAATAAGGCCGGACTTTTTTGTTAAGGAAACAGATGCAGATACATGGATAATCTATCCATGGGAAAAAAGAGAAACAGAAAGAAAATTGAAAAATGAAGGGATTTTAATATAGAAAATTTAATGAGTTCAACCATTTCCAACATACAAAATTTTTTCTCCGGCAAAAACAGAATATTTCCATTTACGAAACATGGCAGATGGTAATGGCGGTTCGCAGATAATTTTAACTTCGTGCCTGTTTTCATCCTTTTCTGCTCTTTCTACTGTGAAATCAACGGTATAAGGTGTGTGGCAGCCAATCAAATTTGAAGTATTGCTTTACGGGTTTTCCATCAACTTTAAAGCAGACAATTCCCCATATTTTGTCCAGAGAGAATTCAACTTCATGTCTTTCTTTTGTGGGTGTATAAGATAAATTTAATCTCCACAATATTTATATTAAAAAATTGTATTTGATCAATATTAAGAGGCAGCCTACTCTTATTTTATGTGGGTACGAGGGTATTTTACCTCTCCTTATTGAACAAGTTCTAATCTAATCTGTGGTTTTTTCCTTATATATTTTTTCCTTATATATTCTTGAATATGGCTTTACTTAAGCAACTTTATTAGGATTTGCCAAAATCCGCATTAATTCAATTTACGTATATCCACTTGCCACGATAGTTGAAATTTCCATATTATAAATTACAATCCTGTTCTTAAAAAATATCAAACCAGTCACCGGTTAATGCATTTTATTTCACATTAGCACGAAAAAAATAACGAAAATGAAGGTCAATGCTGTGAGTTTAACCTCAAAAAGTCCAAGTTAACTATTAGTAAAGTAAAAATATTTAAAAACAAGATAGAGTAATCGTATTATTTTGTTAACTTGGAATTTTTAAAATTTTCAGCAAATAAATTTTCAGAAAAACAGCGTGCGGTAAAGGGTAAATATAAAAAAATTAGAAAAAATATCTGTTTTTTTAGTGCTTAATTTTCGTGCTAATAGGATGTAATATAGTAAAAAATCTATAGTGTCAAGATGCGCCTGGGTTGTTTTATATTTTATAATTTTG
>MNZY01000145.1 GCA_001873845.1 Candidatus Altarchaeum sp. CG2_30_32_3053
ATCGTTGTATTACAACCTATTAGCACGAAAATTAAGCACTAAAAAAACAGATATTTTTTCTAATTTTTTTATATTTACCCTTTACCGCACGCTGTTTTTCTGAAAATTTATTTGCTGAAAATTTTAAAAATTCCAAGTTAACAAAATAATACGATTACTCTATCTTGTTTTTAAATATTTTTACTTTACCAATAGTTAACTTGGACTTTTTGAGGTCAAACTCACAGCATTGACCTTCATTTTCGTTATTTTTTTCGTGCTAATGGGTTATACCTTTGTTAATTTTTTATACCTTTGTTAATTTTTAAATATTTCAAATACTGAAAATCTTTGAGTTTTCAATCTTTAAAAATTTTTAAAATGGAAAAACACATAAGAAATACTGCCGACGCAGTTATTTGTAGAAAAGGAAAGAATAATAATGATAATGATAATAATGATAATGATAAATACGAAATTTTGCTAATTCAGCGCAAAAATCCGCCGTTTCAGGGAAATTTTGCACTTCCCGGTGGCTTTGTAGAATACGGAGAAACAGTTGAAAAAGCATGCATCAGAGAAGCAAAAGAGGAAACAAATTTGGATGTCAAAGTCGTGAAATTAATCGGAGTATATTCAAAGCCCAACAGGGATCCAAGAGGACATACCATAACAGCAGCATTTTTGTGTAAGCCATCAGAAAATTCATCTCCATTAGGAGGTGATGATGCAAAAAATGCAAAATTTTTCAAAGTAAGCGAAATTTTAAATATGCAATTGGCATTTGACCACAAAAATATTATTAAGGATGCATTAAAAGCCCTAAAAAATGATAAAAGAAGTAGGACCGGATGATTTAAAAGCGATAAAAACAATTACAGAAATTTATAATTCCTATCTGCAAAATTTTGAATTTCCAATAGATGAAAAATTTTTAGCCAATTCATTACAAGATGAAAATTTTAAAATTTTTGTTGATGATACCTATGGAATTATCAAGGGCTTCTGCGGAATTTATTTTTATCCTGATTCATCAGCAGAAATCGGTCCAATAGCCGTTGGCAGAGAATTTTTAAACAGGCATACTGGAACCGCCCTTTTACAATACATATTAAATTTTGCAAAAGAAAATAAATTCAAGAAATGTATAGCAAGGGTTTCAGATAAAAATTTAACTGCGATAAAATTTTTTACGGATAATGGATTTATACCTGAAACAACTGCTGGGTATGTAGCATATTTCATTAAATTTCTTTATCCTGTATTTACAAATTAATTTATAGATATTTAAAGAATTCAGACATTTATATTGCCCTTCTGCAAAAGATGTTGTAATCGCTGACGTTCCAAAAATGAATTTTCTCATGATTAACAGTATGGGAACGGACACTTTGTACTGTTAAATTTATGCTCAAAAAAGAAAAATCAATTGACTATTTTGTCATGCCTCTTGAAGGACTTTGGTGGGTTAATAACATGAGTAAATTTTGTCTTGAAAATATGAATAAATACAGACGAAAACGTATTTTGATGATTATGCAGCCAGAATATGTAACAAAAGATATAAGATATATTTAACAAAGCACTTAAACTGACTAAAAAGAAGAAAAATTTACCTTTCCTTTCCAAAATACGGCTTAAAAATTTGCATGAAGAATTATCAGCTCAGATATTGTATGTGGGTCCTTACGATGCTGAACATACTGCTATTGAAAAAATTCACTGTTTTATTAAAGAAAAAGGATATAAATTTTCAGGAAGGCATCATGAGATATATTTGAGTGACTCTGTAAAAATTTGAGTGACTCTGTAAAACAGCGCCGGAAAAATTAAAGACAATAATAAGACAACCAATAATAAATAACTTTAACATAGCATTTAAAATTTAAAGCCCGGTTGGACAATCAATAAACCTTGTTTCAATGCCAAATTTTTTTCCGATTAATTCTGTCATTGCCTTAACCCCGAGCGTTTCAGTTGCATAGTGTCCTGCAAAAATGACATTAATTTTCCCTTCCTTAGCGATGTGATAAACCTGATGTGATGGCTCTCCGGTTACAAAACAGTCAATATTGTATAATGCCTCATCAATTAAAGAAGCAGCCCCACCCGAAACAACTCCGACGCTTTTTATTTTATCCTTTCCAAATTTTAAAATTTTGCATTTCGTATTCAGCTGTTTTTCAATTTCACTTACAAAACCGCTTAAATTTCTCTCTTTTTCAAATTTTCCTTTGTATCCGATAATTATTTCATGATATGTTCCAAATTCCTCAATTGCTTCATTTATTCCGAAAATTTTTAAAAATTGTATGTTATTGCCAACTTCTCTGTGTTTGTCAAGGGGCAAATGTGTCGCATAGAGGGAAATTTCATTCTCAATCAGAAATTTTAACCGCTTATAATTTATTCCTGTAACCTTTTTTATTCCTCCCCATATCATTCCGTGATGAACAAACAGCATATCAGCATTCTCTTTTTTTGCTAATTTAAATGTCTCAAGAGATGCATCAACTGCAAAACAAATTTTTTTAACATCCTTCCGACCTTCAACCTGTAATCCATTTACAGACAAGTCATCAATTTCTGAAATTTTTAAGTATTTGTCAAGAAATTTATTTAGTTTTTTAATTTCCATCTTAATTTTTTATACTATTTCATCTGCTTTCAATTCAACCTTAAAAGGAATTATGCCTTTTTTGTATCCTTCATTTAGTAAAATTTTTATGGCCCTAATATCCTCATCGCCTAATTCAATTGTTCTATTATTCACATACATGTCAACAAATTTCTCAATCTTATTGAGGTCATTTAAATTTCTGGCAAATTTTGATGCGTAGCTGATTGCCTCTTTCTTATGCTTAATGCTATATAAAATGCTTTTCTTTAAAATTTCGGAAATTTTTCTCGCATTTTCAATTCCCAAGTCCTTTCTGATAACATTGCATCCCAGTGGAACAGGCAGTTTTGTCTTTTCAAACCACCACTCTCCCAAATCTAAAATTTTGAATAAATTTTTTTCTGAGTAGGTAATCTGTCCTTCGTGAATTATTAAGCCCGCATCAATTTTTCCTGCATCCACCTCATCAATAATTTTATCAAAGGGTATGAATACAGGTTTGAATTTGTCTTCAAAAATTTTTAACAATAAATAAGCAGTGGTCCATTTTCCAGGAATACCAATAAGTTTGCCTTTTATCTCTTTGCCTGCCTTTGATTTTGAAACCAGAACTGGCCCGTATTTGTAGCCAATGCTTCCGCCTGTTTTCATTAGATAATAATTTTTGGCAATGTAAGGATACAAATGAAAGGATATTGCAGTTGCTTCATAAATAAAATTTAATGCCCTGCTATTCAGCGTCTCAATATCACTTAAGATTCCTTTAATTTCAAAGCCATTTGTATCTATTTTTTTGTTTTCAATCCCGTAAAACATAAATGCATCGTCTGCATCTGGTGAATGTGCAAAATTTATTTTTGGCATTTTTTTAAATTTTAAGATTTATTGTTGTTGTGTAACCTCTCAAAAAACTTAATCCAATAAGCGCATCAATATTTGTCTGTGGCAGCATGTTATGATACACCATTAGAACATTATCCTTTTCGATGCCCGGTGCTTTGATTTTTTTAATAGTAATTAGGGGCACTTTTTCTGGTGCTCACCCCGTTAAATTGGGATAATTAATTTGTGAGATATTTTTTAAAAATCTACTAAAAAAATATTTTTTAGTAAATAAATTTTTTGAAATATCATTTAAAAATCCAAAAGATTTTTAAAGATTGAAAACTCATAGTTTTCAGTATTTTAAAATCTCGTAAATTTTAAAAGATTGAAAATCTCAAAGATTTTCAGTATTTTAA
>MNZY01000182.1 GCA_001873845.1 Candidatus Altarchaeum sp. CG2_30_32_3053
TTTTTTTTACTAATATTTTTACAAGTTATAGGACTTACTTAGATTATTTTGTAAATGAACATAAAAAGTCAAGAATTCATATTTGTTTTGTGTATGTCCTATAATGTTTAAAATTAAATTTATAATATTCAATTTTAATTTTTAAGCAGATTTTTAAAAAATATCTCACAAATTAATTATCCCAACTTAAAGGGATGAGCACCAAATTTTACACAATAATCATAATTCTTTAACAAAATTAAAATTTAAAATATTTAAAATGAATATTGTAGGAAGTTATACTGCAATTGTAACGCCATTCAAAAAAAATTTAGAGATTGATTATGACGGATTAAGAGAAAATATAATATTTCAGATTGAAAACCGTGTTGATGGAGTTGTTCCCTGCGGCACAACAGGAGAGGCAGCAACACTTTCCGTTGAGGAACATGAAAAGGTTATAGATACAGTAGTTGACGAAGCAAATGGAAAAATTAAGGTAATTGCAGGAACCGGCTCAAATAATACTGCTGAGGCGATTGAATTAACAAAACATGCAAAGGATGCAGGAGCAGACGCTTGTTTGTTAATTACTCCGTACTACAATAAGCCAACACAGGAAGGAATCTACCAGCACTACAAAAAGATATCTGAAACAATTGACATTCCTTTAATTCCCTACAATATTAAATCAAGAACAGGAATTAATATAGATGCAGATACAACAATAAGATTAAGTCGGACTAAAGGCATTATTGGTGTTAAAGAGGCATCTGGTGATTTAGATCAAATATCAGGAATAATAAACAAACTGAAATCAGGGAATGATAAAAATTTTACCCTTCTTTCCGGAGATGATATCTTAACCTTGCCAATAATTGCATTAGGCGGAAAAGGTGTGATTTCCGTTGTTTCAAACATAGTGCCAAAAGAGGTAAAAACATTAACTGATTGCTGCTTATCAGGAAATTTTGAATGTGCAAGAGAAATACATTATATATTATTAAATTTAACAAAGGCTATGTTTATTGAAACAAATCCTGCCCCGGTAAAATACGCGATGAATGTTTTAAAAAAAAGCGGGAAATCGGGAATGAATGCGGGAAATTTAAGGTTGCCTTTGGTTGAGGTCTCAGATGCGTCAAAAGGAAAAATTAAGGATGTTTTAAAGGAAACAGGGCTATAAAATTGCGAAACCGCGCTGATAAAAAATAAAATTAAATTTTAAATACGCTCATTATTATTTAAGTATTTTAAAGAATAAATTTCTTAAATGGCTGAAGAAAAAATAAAATTACAACTGACTGTTGAGGAAGCAATGACAGGAGATGTCGGAAGAGGCAAGGTTAAAATAGATGACATTGCAATGAAATTTCTCAATATCATCCCTGGCGATGCAATTATGATAACCGGAAAATATCCTTCTGTTGCAATTGCCCTGCCTTTACATTATGACGATTACGGAAAGCAAATTATAAGAATGGATGGGTGGGTCAGGAGAAATACCTGTGTTTCTGTCGGCGAAAAGGTTGATATTTCAAAAGCTAATATAAAAGATGCGGAGCATATAGTAATTGCACCTGTAAAAAGTAATGAGATATTTTCAAAAAATGCAACAAATTTAATTAAACAGTATCTGCAAAATACAAGAATTCCGTTAGGAGAGGGGGACCTGCTGCCAATATCCATAGGTTTAGGTGTATGGAAAAATCTTGTTGTTGTCCAGGTTATTCCCCAGGGTTTTGTTATGTGTTCGGACTATTCAACAATAGAAATCACTTATGATTCAAAAGCATATTCATTAAAGAAAAAAGGCGCAATAAAAGGTATATCCTATGAGGATCTTGGCGGTTTAAAAGACATAACCCGAAAGATAAGAGAGATGATAGAACTTCCTCTTAAATATCCAGAGGTGTTTAAACGACTGGGAATGGACCCTCCAAGAGGAATTTTATTTTATGGGCCGCCAGGAACGGGAAAAACATTACTTGCCAGGGCAATAGGTAATGAAACAAAGGCGCATTTTATATCCCTAAATGGTCCGGAGATAATTGATAAATATTATGGCGAGTCAGAAAGAAAATTAAGGGATATTTTTAAAGAAGCAAATGAAAAAGCACCATCAATAATTTTTATAGACGAGATAGACAGCATTGCTCCAAAGCGGGAGGTAGTAAGAGGAGATGTTGAAAAAAGAGTCGTTGCACAACTCTTAACCTTGATGGACGGATTAAATTCTGAACATAATGTGATAGTTATTGGTTCTACAAATAGGCAAAATGATATTGATTCTGCATTAAGAAGGCCCGGAAGATTTGACCGGGAAATAAAATTTCCCGTACCTAATAAGAAAGGGCGAAAAGAAATTTTAACAATTCATACAAGAGGTATGCCGCTGGCAAAGGATGTTAGTTTAGATGAGATTGCGAGGTTAATACACGGCTTTGTCGGGGCAGACATCACCGCATTATGCAGAGAAGCGGCCATGACTGCATTAAGGAGGGCAAACATATTTCAAAAAATTGATCCCGAAAGGAAAGAAATTCCTGATGGTGTTTTAAAGAATTTGTATGTTGAAAAAGCGGACTTTCTTGAAGCAATGAAGGTTGTTCAGCCGTCTGTATTGCGGGATGTGCTGATTGAAAAACCCAATATCAGATGGATGGATATTGGAGGCCTGGAAGACATAAAACAGAAGTTAAAGGAAATGACAGAATGGCCGATAACCCATCCTGAGTTATTTAAAGATGTTGGAATAATGCCTCCGAAGGGAATTTTAATTCACGGGCCTCCTGGGACCGGAAAAACATTACTGGCAAAAGCAGTGGCAACGGAAAGCGAAGCAAATTTTATAGCAGTAAACGGTCCGGAATTACTTTCAATGTGGCTTGGAGAAACAGAAAAGGGTATCAGGGAAATTTTCAGGAAGGCACGGGAATCGGCACCATGTATAATTTTCTTTGATGAATTTGACTCAATCGCATCTGCAAGAGCTGAAGACACAAAGGTAGATACAGCAAGAACAATTATAGCAAGAACCACGGTTAATCAGCTTTTAACAGAACTTGACGGAATAAAAGAGTTAGATAATGTTTTTGTTATAGCCGCAACAAACCGACCCGATATGATAGATCCTGCATTAAGAAGGGCCGGGAGATTTGACAGAGAAATAAAACTTCCCGTGCCCGATGTAAATGCGATAAGAGAGATTTTAGCAGTCCATACAAAAGATATGCCCCTGGCAAAAGATGTTGATTTGAATGAAATAGCAGGCTCAATACACGGTTTTGTAGGTGCGGATATTGCCGCGTTGTGTAGAGAGGCAGTAATGTCCGCGTTAAGAAGGACAAAAATATTTCAAAAAACTGATATCAAAACGAAAGAAATTTCCAAAGACGCCCTGAAGAATTTGTATGTTGAAAAAAACGACTTTCTTGATGCAACGAAAAAGATTAGTCCGTCTGTATTAAGAGAAGTGCTGATTGAAAAACCAAATGTAAAATGGAGCGATATCGGAGGATTAGAAGATATAAAACAACAATTAAGGGAAATGGCAGAATGGCCGATAACGCATCCCGGGTCATTTAAAAACATGGGAATAAGTCCTCCAAAGGGAATCATGCTCTATGGTCCTCCTGGAACCGGAAAAACGATGCTCGCAAAAGCAGTGGCAACGGAAAGTGAAGCAAATTTTATTGTAATTAATGGTCCAGAATTACTTTCAATGTGGGTTGGAGAGACAGAAAAAGGCATCAGAGAAATTTTTAAAAAGGCAAGACAATCTTCTCCCTGTATAATTTTCTTTGACGAATTTGATGCGGTAGCGTCTGTCAGAACATCCTATGTGTCGGACACAGGCAGCATATCAAGAACCATTGTAAATCAGCTTTTAACAGAACTTGACGGAATGAAACCATTGGATGAGGTTTTTGTTATAGCCGCAACAAACCGGCTGGATATAATTGACCAGGCATTGCTCCGTCCTGGAAGATTGGGGACAAAAATTTTAGTATATCTTCCTGATGAAGAAGCAAGAAAAAGCATATTTAATGTCCATGCAGGAAAAATGCCCCTTGCAGATGATGTAAATATTGATTTACTGAATGAAAGGGCAGATGGCTTTACCGGGGCAGATATTGAAAATTTATGTGGGGAAGCCGGTTTAAATGCTTTGAGAGAAAATATGGATGCAAAAGAGGTAATGATGAAACATTTTGAAGATGCGTTTAGAAAGATCGCGCCGTCAATTCCGAAGAATATAGCGGAATATTATCAGAATATTGATAAGAAGATGGGTGAAAAGGAAAAAGACAAGCAGAATTATATTTTGTAAAATATCTTATGCAACTGTTAAGGAGGTGTTAAATTTACCAGGGCATAAGTGAGGCGATTTTAAAATCGCTGAGATTTATAAATACCGAAACATTTGGTTTCAATCTTACTTTAAATTTCGTTAGAACCCATTAACACGAAAAAAAATTAAAACGACACACAATAATAGAAAAACAACGAAGGGTTGAATGTCAAATAAAGGGGAACATAAATTTATAGAAATTTAATTAAAATTTATGTTTCCAAAAAACGAAAATAGTATAGTAACTATTCATCCGCCCAAGGAAATTATTGGTAAATTTTAGAGTTTTACGCTCACTTTGTTCCACTCACTTTGTTTGTGTCTTTTTGAAATCTTTATGATTTCAAAAATCGTGTATTTGAAATTTTATAAATTTTAAAATCGCATTTTTTTGAAATTTCACGCTCACTTTGTTCCACTCACTTTGTTCGTGTCTTTTTGAAATCTTTATGATTTCAAAAATCGTGTATTTTCAAACAAGTTTGAAAATAAGTTCGTTCCACTCACATTTAAAAATTCCGTAAATTTTTAAAGATTGAAAACCGTGTAAATTTTTAAAGATTGAAAACTTGCAGTTTTCAGTATTTAAAAAATCCCACAGATTTTTAAAGATTGAAAATCCCACAGATTTTCAGTATTTTAAAAATACCAAGATTTTTTAAAGATTGAAACCAATGGTTTTAGTATTTTAAAATCCCACAGATTTTTTAAAGATTGAAAATCCCACAGATTTTCAGTATTTTAAAATCCCACAGATTTTTTAAAGATTGAAACCAATGGTTTTAGTATTTTAAAACCTCAAAGATTTTTAAAGATTGAAAATCCCACAGATTTTTTAAAGATTGAAACCGAAGGTTTCAGTATATTTTCAAAACTTTGCGTTTTGAAAATTACAGGTAAATTTTTGTATCCTTTGAATAGTTACAAAATAAAAACAATTATTGCAGTAATTCCTCCACCCTCCCCGTTTCAATGCCCTTTTTTATTTCTCTCGCTATTCTCCTTCCTGTGCTCATCGGCTCATCATATCTTAATTTTGTGTACTGCGAACCGTCAATATATAAATTTGTTCCTGCAACTATCCTTGCTGATACCTCAATAGCATAAAATTTCATGTCATCGGTAAGAATTGTCTCAATGCAAAACGGCCCCCACAACCCGCCAAAAAACCTGTTTGATGCGTTAACTAAATTTTCCCCCATTTCAAATATTCTCGGCAGTAATGATTCTCTTATTACGACAGGTGTATTGCCAACAACAACATAAGTCGGATTGATTTTATCTGAAAATTTCGGAGGAATCCTTCCGATACCATCTGCATTACTCTCATATCTTATATCTATTCCAAAAAATTCCAGTTCATTGTCCAGTTTTGAGTAAAAGTAATGTGGATAAAATCTCGTGCCAACAACATATTCCTGGATTATATAATCCTCAGTATCCTTTATCTTTTTCATTTTTTCATAAAATTCATTTTCATCTGAAACAAAGAAATAACCTTTGCCTCCTTTTGCCCCGTAAAATTTTATGATGCATGGCCTGTCTATTTTGTCAGGGCTGTTAAAAATTTTCGGAACTTTTATTTTTGAATCATTCAGCCATTTAAACATCTTTCTTCTGTCACTTTCCCATTCCAGTGATTTGCTGTTTCCAAAAAATTTCAAATCGCTTTTCAGCATGTTTTCATAGCCGATATATTCAACAAAACTGCCATGTGGGATAAAGATAAAATTGTTAAATTTATTTTTAAATTTTTCGCCAAGCATATCTTTGTAATTATCAACGATTAAAATTTCGTCGGCAACCTTAAAACTATCGTAAATTTTTACCATCGGCTTTTTGGTTATGACTGCGGTTTTAAATCCTTCTTCCTTGGCACCTTTCAGAATCTGAAGTGAGGAATGGCTTCCTATGGTTGCGATTACAGGCATCATCTATAGGGTTATTAAAAATTTGTAAATAATTAGAATACATGGTAAAATCATAGGTAAAAAATATAGTAAAAAAGGTAAAAATAAAAAACAGGTAAAAACACAGAGGCAAAATTTAAATTCAGAAATTTAACGCTCTGGTCGGGATTCGGACCCGAGACACAAGCTCGACAGGCTTGTATGTTAACCGCTGCACTACCAGAGCAAAACCAAAATCTAAAAAAAATAAAAAATAAAAAAATCCCTCCTCCAGGATTTGAACCGGGGATCTTCCGGTAACTGCCTATAGCGTCCCTTGCATTCGCAAGTTATTTATTGACTACAGCCGGACGCGTTAACCGCTACGCTAAGGAGGGATAAATTTTTTCTGCATTTTAATTATGAACAGGACATTAAAAAATAATGAATAAAACATAATTAATTTCCACAAAAAAATAAACCAGAAAATGCTTAAGCCAAAACTTAAATTAAAGAGTAAATTTATATATCTTGATATTGCATTGGTTGCGATAGTTATTATTGCCATTGTATTTATTTTTTTCACAAAAATCTGGAAATTTTAGTTTAAATTAAGTCAATGAAAACAGTAGTTGCAACAGGGGTATTTGAAATTTTACATCCAGGGCATATAAAATTTCTCACGAAAGCGAGAAAATTGGGAGATAAATTAATCGTGATTGTTGCAAGGGACAAAAATGTATGCCTACAAAAAAATATTATCATTCCCGAAGAACAGCGGATTGAAGTAATTATGGCATTAAAAATTGTTGATGAAGCAATATTGGGCGATGAAAATGACATATTTAAGCCAATAGAAAAAATAAAGCCGGATATTATCGCACTTGGAAAAAATCAAGATGTGGATGAAAAAATGCTCACGGATGAATTAAAGAAGAGAAATTTAAATTCAAAAATAATCAGGCTTGAAAATTTTTATAATACAAATCTTAATTCAACAACTAAAATAAAGGAAAAAATTTTAAAATTAAAAATTAAAAATTAAACAGACAATCAACAAAATGGTATATGTAAAAATTTTAAATAATATGTGGATTTTTGCCATAAGTGTTTTTTTAATTGTCGCGGTGGCTGGTGCCGCAGATGCGGGTGATAATACAAATAATCTAGGAGTTATTGAAATAGATATTTCTCCTGTAAAAGATGTTTATTATGCAGATGATGAAATAAATGTAAACTTTATCGTTACGCCAAACAAAAACGGTTGTTTTGTGACTCTTCTTCTCACAAAGATTAATGGCACCATAGAGACCCTGTTCCGGCATGAAACCGGTTGTAAGTCATGCGGACTGTCAAAACCTCCGTTGAGAGAAAAGATGACAAATAAAATAAAGAAAAAATTTGATGAACCCGGAATTTATGAGATTCAAGGAATGATAACTGATGCCTGCACATACCAGATGGATTATAAAACAATAAAAATTATCGTTAAGGATGCTAAAGACAAAAATGACAATGCAGAAAAACATATCGTTAAGGATGCTAAAGACAAAAATGACAATACAGAAAAACATATCGTTAAGGATGCTAAAGACAAAAATGACAATACAGAAAAACATAAAAAAGAAACCGAAAGTGAAAATACGGATGAAAACAATACCCTGATTCCTGTTGTAATTGAGGTCTTTACCAATGACGATTGTTCTATATGTTATCATGTTGATAAAGGTGCAAAGAAATTAGCGGACGAGTATAACAAAAGGACTAAAAACAGCATAATAATTTTAGAATATCATTTAGCAGATACACAGGCGACACATGCAGGCATTGACAGAAGAAAATTTTACGGCGGGGATGAATGGCAAAATACCTGCAATTATTATGCTTTGACTTTATTTAACGGAGAAGATGAAAACTGCGGAGGAACACACAATACAGAAAGTAATTACGCAAATTTTAAAAACAAGGTTAAAAATAAAAATCTAATTCCAACAGTAAATATGCGGGCAAATGCATCTCGCGACAATATTTCTTTATATGTTGATGTTAAAATTAAAACAACATCTGATGAAGCAAAAAACTCAGAAGTATATTTGTTTATTCTTGATGACACAAATGTCCGGGCTTCTCTGCAGAAACCAGCAGGGACTGGTAAAAATAATGAGATGTATGTTAAATTTTCATTTCCTTACAACGAAATTTCCGCATACAGAAATTTAAAGATAGTTGCACTCATTCAGAAAGGCAAAAAAATTTTAAATGCCCGCGTTATTGAACTGTCTGACATTCAGGAGATAAAGATACTGAAAGAAGCGAAAGAATTAAAAAAAAATATTACTGAAGGTGCTGGTAATAAAGGTCTAAATATGACAGGCGTAAATAAGACTGGTATGAATAAGACTGGTCTAAATATGACAGGCATAAATATGACAGGCATAAATATGACAGGCATAAATATAACTGCTGTAAGTGAAAGCAAAACAGAAACAAATATAAAATACAACAATAAAAAAATAAAAAATCAGATAAATTTTATGTATTGTATGGCAAGCAGGGACACACTTTACTGTGCAATTTTAAACTTATTTGGGATAGCAGAAATTAAAACAAAAGATAAAAATGAAATTTAAAAATATGAAATTTAAACCGGTTAATGTCGCAGTTCTCGGACCCGAAGGAACTTTCTCTGAAATTGCCTCAAAGAAATTTCTTGCAGATGAATGTATTAATGGAAATTTTGTCTATTGCAATGAAGTTGATGAAATTTTTGAATTGGTTGAAAATCAGAATGTCAGTTTCGGTGTTGTGCCTTTGGAGAATTCAATAGAAGGAAGTATAAATTTAACAATTGACTGCTTGCGTGAATATTATAAAATCGTTGAAATATATAAGGATATAATTTTAGATGTCCGATTGTGCCTGTTGGCAAAGAAAGACCTTGAATATGTCAGTGTTATCTGCTCACATCCTCATGCAATTGCACAATGCAGAAAATTTTTAAAAAAACTTAACAGAAACAACGACAACCGGTTTAAAATTTCTACTGTCAAAAGCACGGCACTGGCGTGTAAAATAGCAAAGGACGATGAAACAGTTGCGGCGGCGGCGGCTGAAGAGGCGTCAGAAATTTACAGATTAAATTTGCTCTTTAAAGGCATAAATGACTATAAAAGCCAGACAAGATTTATAGTTATAAAAAGGAAATTTACTGATGCAAACAAAATTTCCGGAAAGAAAATATCCCTGATTTTTGAACTGGAAAACAAACCAGGAGCATTATACGAAATATTAAGGGAATTTTCGGAAAAGGATATAAATTTAACAAAAATAGAATCAAGGCCTTCAAAAAGAAGGTTAGGAGAATATTTTTTCTTTTTGGAATTTGAGGGGAATTTGGGAAATGAAAATACAGGCGAAGTAATAAAGAATATTAAAGGCAAGGTAAAATTTATTGAAATTCTGGGGAATTATTAAAAATCACCTCATTAACATTCGGAGATTTCAAAACAAGTTTTAAAATGCATGGTTATTCAAAAACCGGAATTATTGGAGGAGGAAATTTATACGACACGAAAATTTTAAAAGAAGCAAAGGAAGAAATGACTTTAACTCCTTATGGCAGGGTCCATTACTATCTTGTGGGAAATCAGCCGTTAATTATCCGTCATGGTATTCAGAGGAAAGTGCCTCCCCACAGAATAAATCACAAAGCAAATATCTTTGCGATGGAGAAGCTGGCAGTAAGATATATCTTTTCTTTTAATTCGGTAGGTTCTTTAAAAAAAGTCATAAAGCCAGGGGACTTTTTAATCGTTGATGATTATATAAATTTTAATCCCGTAACTTTTTATGATGATGTGATAAAGCATATTTCTCCTGAAATTTCTCCGGAACTGATAGATGTTTTGAGCAAAATTTTAAAGAAATTAAATTTGAAATTTCATCAGAAGGGGATTTATTTTCAGACGAGTGGGCCGAGGTTAGAGACAAAAGCAGAAATAAATCTGATAAAAAATTTTGCAGATATTGTAGGAATGACAATGGCTTCGGAAGCAACATTGGCTAAGGAAATGGATTTAGAATATGCTTCTCTGTGTTCGGTTGATAATTATGCCAACGGTATTTCCGAAAACACGCTTTTAGCAGAAGACATCATGAAAAACCAGTCAAAAATGACAAAGAATATTGAAAAGATTATTAAAGAAATTGCTGAAATTAAAATTTAAGAAAGTCCTTCAGGCAAATATTAGATAAAATTGAGTGATTTCGCCTTTTCATTTTATTAGGACTTACACAGTTCAACTTGTAAAAATGAAAATATATTGAAAATATTTGGGATTTTCAATCTTTAAAAATATTTGGGATTTTAAAATACTGAAACCTTCGGTTTCAATCTTTAAAAAATCTGTGGGATTTTTTAAATACTGAAAATATTTGGGATTTTCAATCTTTAAAAATCTGTGGGATTTTAAAATACTGAAACCATTGGTTTCAATCTTTAAAAAATCTGTGGGATTTTAAAATACTGAAAACTGCAAGTTTTCAATCTTTAAAAAATCTGTGGGATTTTAAAATACTGAAAATATTTGGGATTTTCAATCTTTAAAAATATTTGGGATTTTAAAATACTAAAACCATTGGTTTCAATCTTTAAAAATTTACGAAATTTTTAAATGAGGGTGAAAGGGACTTATTTTCAAAACGCAGAGTTTTGAAAATCTCCAAACGAAGTGAGGTGAAAATTTTGTATTGCTTTTACATAAGTCCTGTTTATAAGGGAAATTTGTTGGTTTTGGTTATGTGCCGTATGAAAGTAGGACACTTTTCTCTTATGCCTCTAAAAATATATACTTCAAAATCAAATAACTTATAGAAGACATAAGAAGTAGGCAATTTATAGTGTTTCACATTATTAAATGCCAGAGAAATAATATCAGTGGCACTTGATTTTACTTATTACACTTTTCCTAAAACTGAGGAAAAAGTAAATTTTATTTACTAAATTAGAGTCCTACATTTATTTGGCACTCAACCATCATTAATTAGTGTCCATCCATAAACTCATAATTTTACTGAAAATCTGTAAGATTTTCAATCTTTAAAAATCTGTAAGATTTTTAAATTGTTAAAAACATAATAATTTACCTTGAAAAAGTTAAAATTTTTTCAAAATTTTATACTTTATAGATGGACACTAATTAATCACGAATTAATAAATGAGAGCCAAAATAAAAAATAAAAATGATTAAAAAATAAAAATGAGTATTCTGATTAAAAATGTCGTTTTAAACAACAAAAAACAGGATATTTTTATTGAAGGAAATAAAATTGAAAACATCGGAAGGTTAAATTTTAAGGCGGAAGAAAAAATTGACGGAAAAGGAAAGGCAGTTTTGCCTGGTTTTGTTAATTGTCATACTCATTCAGCAATGAGTTTACTTAAAGGTTATGCCGATGATTTCCCCCTAAAAAAATGGCTTACTGAAAAGATATGGCTGCTGGAAAAGAATATAAGTAAAGATGATGTTTACCTTGGGACAAAACTTGCATGTCTTGAAATGATAAAAACAGGAACAACATGTTTTAATGATATGTACTGGCATGCTGGGGGAGCGATTGAAGCAGTAAAAGAAATGAAAATAAGAGCTGTAATAGGTCTGATAATGGCTGATTTTTCGCAGGCAGGAAGCGAAGAAAATGTTAAAATCTCATATAAAAAATTTAAAGACAGATTGCCGGAAAATATTTCTCTGGCGATTGCTCCTCATGCAATTTATACAGTTTCCAAAGAAAATTTAATTTGGGCAAAAAATTTTGCAAATGAAAATAATTTATTGTTGCACATTCATTTGTCGGAAACCGTGGATGAAGTAAAAAACTGCATTGCACAGCATAAAATGACACCTGTTGAATATCTATAAAAAATCGGATTTTTGGGAGAAAATTGTGTTTTGGCACATTCAATTCACATAGATGAAAAGGATATTGAAATTTTGGCAAAAAGGAAATGCAGTGTTGTTTATAATCCATGTTCCAATATGAAACTGGCTTCCGGAATTTTTCCTTATAAAAAATTTAAAACGGATAAAGTGAATATTACTTTGGGAACTGATGGAAATGCTTCAAATAATTCAGTGGATATGTTTTCCGAAATGAAATTTGCATCTCTTTTGCAAAAGATAAATGAGAAAGATACAACCATAGTGAAGGCAAAAGAAATTTTTAAAATAGCAACAAAAAACGGGGCAAATGCACTGAGAACTAATGCAGGAGAGATAAAAGAAGGAAAACTTGCGGACTTAATTTTAATTGATTTAAGTCAAACCTTCTTTCAGCCGGGGCACAATTTAATTTCAGATATTGTTTATTCTGCCAATGGAAATTGTGTTTCTGATGTCATCTGTAACGGAGAAATTTTAATGCGAAATTATAAAGTAAATGGAGAAGAAAAAATTAAAAAAAGAGGCAACAAAAAGAGCAAAAGAACTGGTAAAAAAGGCGTAGATTAAATTTCTTGTAACTATAGTCATTTTACTGACTTTTTGCAGTAAAATGACTATACTCGTAAATTTGATAACGGTGCAAAAAGTTAGCAAATTTACTATATTCAGAGGGTTTTTTCAAAATGAAATTTTGAAATACTGAAACCTTTGGTTTCAATCTTTAAAAAATCTTGGGATTTTTTAAATACTGAAAACTGCAAGTTTTCAATCTTTAAAAATCTGCAAGATTTTCAATCTTACAAAATGTTATGAACATTTTGTAAATCTCCGAACGAAGTGAGGTGACAAAATTTACCTGCGATTTTAAAAACGCAAAGTTTTGAAAATATACTGAAACCTTTGGTTTCAATCTTTAAAAATCTTGGGATTTTTTAAATACTGAAAACTACAAGTTTTCAATCTTTAAAAATCTGTAAGATTTTGAAATACTGAAAACTACAAGTTTTCAATCTTTAAAAATTTACGGAATTTTTAAATGAGAGCGAAGCGAAATTATTTTCAAACTTGTTTGAAAATACACGATTTTTGAAATCATAAAGATTTCAAAAAGATACGAACAAAGTGAGCGTGAAATTTCAAAAAATACAAAAAATCAAAAATTTACATACAATTTTCAAAACGAAATTTTAAACCTCTGAACTAATTGATGTGACAAAATGTTCTGAACATTTTGTAAATACACGAACGATAGTGAGCGTATTTTTATGGGTGGCTGAATAGTTATTTAAACTAATTTATTTAATTCTTCATTTGCAATCCTTCTTCCGAATTCAATTAATTCCTCTGCCTCGCTTTCTGTTTTTCCTTCTGCAAATATTCTGTAAATCTCCTCTGTCCACGATGGTCTGAATAAAATCCATCCGCTGCCGGATAAAATTTTAACTCCGTCTGTCTCGTCAATTTTTGCATCGTTGTATTCTGTCCTGATTCTTTCTTTTATCGCCAGTGTTAATTTATTCTTTAATTCATCCTTACACTGAATTTTTTCCTTAATCTGGTAAAATTTCGGATAGTCCGCAATAATTTCCGAAAGTTTCTTCTTTTTGTCGTGCAAAATTTTTAAAATTTTGACAGCAGTTAATCCGCCTTCTCTTCCCAAATTCAGGGTTGGAAATATACTTCCTCCGTTTTCCTCAAATCCGAAAACCGCATTATTTTTCATTATTGCCCCGACAACATCTGCTGCCCCAACCTTTGTTCTTATAATCCTTCCTCTGTGCTTTTCAGCAACATAATCAATTATTGCCGATGTGCTTATTCCCGTAACAACGATGTCGCCTTCTCTCATTAAATAATCTGCGATAATTGCTCCTGTTATGTCTCCCATAACATATTTCCCTTTATCGTCAACAAAAATACTCCGGTCTCCGTCTCCGTCAAATGCAACTCCCAAATCAGCATTTAATGTCTGAACAACCTTCATTAAATTTTCCAGATTTTTTTTGTCCGTCTCGGAAGGCCTGCCCGGAAAGAATCCGTCCATCTGGGCATTGAGCGTTATAATTTTATGTCCCAGTTCCCTTAAGACCAGCGGCATAATATATGATTGTGCTCCGTGTCCCGTATCAACAATTACGGTTAATTTTTCTTCTTTGCTTACTTTTATTCCTTCTCTTAAAAGCATTTCTTTATAAATTTTTCCGGCATCAGCAGCATAAATTTTTCCGATTTCATTCCACGAAGCCCTTTTAAATTTATCGCCAAAATATATATTTTCAAGCTCTTCTTCAATTTTCCCATAAACCTCGTTTCCATCGGGCATAAAAAATTTTATCCCGTTTCTGTCTATCGGAATATGTGAGCCGGTAATCATAATGCCTGCATCAAATTTATAAATTTTTTCCTTAACCGCGTACTGTATTGACGGTGTTGAAGTAATTCCAGAATCATAAACATCACATCCCGCAGAAAGCAATCCGCTGATTACGGCATTTTTTATCATATCCGATGATGTTCTTGGATCCGTCCCCACCAAAATATTTTTTGCATTAAATTTTTCATTCAGATAATTTCCAAACACGCAGGCGATTTTTGAGCAAAATTCAGGCGTTAAAAAGTCATTTGCGGTTCCTCTTATTCCAGTTGTTCCGAATAGTTTTCCAACCATTTTAATAAATTAGATTATAATAATCAAATCAAATTTTAATTATTTTTATGTTAGAAATTATATTTTTAACTAATAAAAATTTAACCACTCATTTAAAATTTCACATAAGATGAATGTGGATGAGCACGGGAATATCGTTATATAGTAAAAATTTTTAACATAAATTTCATAAAAACATAGAAATCAAAACAAATTATTAAAACCCATCTTTCCCAGCATCAAAAAATTACGATTAATTTTAAAAATTTACAAAATTAATTATGCTTAACAACAAAAATACGCTCACTATCATTTGGATATTTTTAAATCTTTGGGATTTGAAAATTACGCCCAAACATTTAAGCGGGAGTGGGAAACCCAGGTTAAAAGGAAAATTAAATTTTTAAAAAATACGGAGGATTTTCACAGATGAAAATTTACGAAAAAATTTTAGACATCGCAAAGAGGCGGGGAATATTTTATCCGAGCTGTGAGATTTATGGAGGAATAAGCGGGTTTTATGACTACGGAACAACAGGAACACGGATAAAGAAGAATGTTGAGGACATCATAAGAAAGGCGTATCTGATAGAGGAATACGGAAATTTCACCTGCTATGAAATTGATTGCCCGACCATGAGCGTTGAAGATGTATGGACAGCAAGCGGGCATGTGAAAAATTTCAGCGATTTTATTGTGGAATGCAAGGAATGTAAAGAACCGTTTAGAGCAGACCATCTGGTTGAGGAAAATTTAAAAATTTCATGCGATGGAATGGGTGCAGAAGCACTAACCGGCTTAATAAAGAACAGCAATTTAAAATGCAGGAAATGCGGAGGCGGGCTTAATGATGTCTATAACTACAATCTGATGTTCAGGACAGAAATCGCACCCGGCAAAAACAAACGAATTGGTTATATGCGGCCTGAAACCGCACAGTCAACTTATATTGCCTTTAAACGGCTGTGGGAAATTTCAAGAAAAAAACTGCCATTTGGGATTTTGCAGATAGGAAAATCATACCGCAACGAAATTTCTCCAAGACAATACATAATACGGTTGAGGGAATTCGCACAGGCAGAAATGGAATTTTTTACAGATCCTGATGACAGGTTTGAGTATTTAAATTTAAAGGACGATGCGGCGATGAAAATTATGGACAAGAATGATAAAATTTCTGAAATTTCGGTTAAGGAAGCGCATAATCAGGGAATAATAAAAAACAGGGCGATTGCATACTTTTTACAGAAATCGGTAAATTTATTTGTCAGGATGGGAATTGATGGCAAACGACTGCAGTTAAGACAGCATAAGGACTCTGAAAGGGCATTTTACAGCAAGGATACCTGGGATGTTGAGTTCATGAGTGCGTTGGGGAGGATTGAAATTGTCGGAGTTGCGGATAGAGGAAATTATGACCTGACTCGGCATGCGAATTACAGCCATGAACCAATGGAAATTTTCTGGAATAACAGGCGGTTTGTTCCAGGTGTTATTGAAGTTGCTTACGGGATTGACAGGCCAGTTTATTGTGTTGTTGAATCGTGTTATGTTGAAGAAAAGGACAAAAAAGGCAATGAACGGATATATTTTAAATTTCCACCCGAAATTTCACCATACATAAGTGTATTTCCGCTGATGGCAAAGGAGGGACTTCCTGAAAAGGCGGGAGAGGTTATTGATGTTTTAAAGAAGGCAAATTTATACGCATTTTATGACGAATCCGGAAGTATTGGAAGGAGATATGCAAGAGCTGATGAAATCGGCGTAAGTTATGCAATAACAATTGATTATGAGACATTAAAGGATAATACAGTTACAGTAAGATTCAGGGATACGAGAGAACAGAGGAGAGTGAAGATTGAAGAACTAGAAAAGGCAGTGAAATAAATGAATAAATGAAACAGGAATATGAAATTTTATTAATTTATTAAAATTTAAATGCGAAAATATGAAAACCAGATTATTCCAAAATTTCGTTACCCGCAAACCTCCAAAGATGTGCTAATATCTTTTTTTACAAAAATTTAGAGTTAAATATTGAAAATGAAATATAATCTACTTTCTTTTTGTGTATAACCATCTAATCAAGTTTAAAGTATTCTTTCTTATCCAATTTCTTCTTTTAATAGTACAAATCAAAGAATTTAAAAAGATTATTGCCTAATTACTTTTATGGCAAAAAAGAAACCAGAATTTAGGACCATAA
>MNZY01000181.1 GCA_001873845.1 Candidatus Altarchaeum sp. CG2_30_32_3053
TAAAATAATATTTTGGAAAAATTTAAATTATTAAATGTAGAAATGAATAAATATAAATAAAGGTAAAATAAATTTATCCGGGTTTGTTTCTACCGCAGATTATTATACGAAATTTTTAATTCAAAACATATAGTGAAAATTTCAACTTTTGATTATTTATTTTGAACATCAATATTACATATTATGATTTGAAGAATAAATATGGACAAAAACAATATTATCAAAAGATGTCAAAATGACTATAATTAAATTTTTAAATTTTGCTGAAAATTTTACCTAATGACAACTTATGATATATTTAAAAAGGAAAACCATGCAGAAATTTTAAATTTTTCAAAGGAATTTGACATTCCTGACAGAAAAGGAAAGAACAGAAAGAGAGTCGTCATCTTTCTGGAAAATTTTGAGGAAAATAACGGCAGAAAAGAAGATAACGAAGATAGCAGCAGAGAAGAAATCAAAGGCAGAAAAAAAATTTTAAGTGGATTAATGTTTGAAAAATTTTCTATTGAAAACATAAGAAGAAATCCTGATAAAATAATATTTTGCGGCATTACAAGGAGCAAAGACATTAAAAGTAAAGATAGTAAGGATAGTAAAGATAGTAAAGATAGTAGGGACAGTAAGGACAGTAAAAATAGTAAGGACAGTAGGGAAAGTAGGGACAGTATGGACGGTATGGACAGTAGAGACCGTAAGGATAATAAGGACAGTAAGGATAATAAGGACAGTAAGGATAGTAAAGAGATGTCAAAATATAATGAAATTGATGTTATCATAGTCAGCGAAATTATGGATAAGACATTATGTAAAAATATGTGTAAAAATTTTATCTCGCTCGCATTCAGTTTTTCAGAAATTTTAAATTCCGGAGGAATGCAAAGAGTAAAGAAACTCGCAATTATGAAAAAGAATTTTCTTATGGCAAAAAAGTATAAGATTAATTACATTGTTTCAACATTTGCAGGCAGCATATCTGAATACAGGCCCGCAGAGACACTGATTGCCTTTGGAAAAATTTTGGGAATGAGCAACGAGGAAAGCAGGAACGCGGTAAGCAAAAATTTTGAGAATATAATTAAGAAATTTAATGACAGAAATGATGAAAATTTACTTACAGACGGATTACGGGTGCTGAAATTTGGGGAGGTCTGGAGAGAGAAGAAAAAATACGGATATCATTAGGTTCAGAAATCATGAAAATGTAAACAGGTTGTTTATTCAGATTTATCAGATTTATCGGTATTTAATTCTAAATTTAATTCTAATTTTTTAATCCATAATATTTGATATTTTTTAATAATTAATTTTCATTTAAAAGCAAAATTCATTTAAAATAAGATGCCTTCAAAAATTTTATTCCGGCTAAAGAAAAAGCAGGAAAAAGGAATGGCAGGATTAAAGGATGAATTAAAGGACGAAACAAAAGAGGTTGTCGTCAGTGATGAAGAAATTTCTGCAAGGGAATCCTTATTAACTATTGCTGCAAAGAACGATATAGCAGTTTCAAATTTCTGCAACGGGAGAGGAAGGTGCGGAAGATGCAAGATAATAGTTGATTTGAAAGAGCAGGAAAAGTTAGAGATGAACAAAGAAATGATGTTAAAGTCCTTAAAGCAGGAACAGATTTTAAACGGATATATTCTTGCCTGTATAGCGTTCCCAAAAGATAATACAAATATTGAGGTTATTGTTCCTCCGGAGTCCATTGAGTCAAAATACGAAGTGCTGAGCGGAAAGGTGATAAAAATTACGGATAAAGAAATTTCTGGCGAAGTAGGAGTGGCAGTAGATATTGGAACAACAACAGTGGCAACATATCTTGTGGACTTATCAGACAATGGTGTTGTCGCTTCGGAAGGTAGTTATAACGGACAGGTCAGATTTGGGGCAGATGTTATGACCCGGATGAATTATATTATTGAAAATAAAAACGGCGAGACATTCCTACAGGATGCAATTGCATCAACAATAAATATTCACATAAAAAATTTATCTGAAAGGAAAAAATTCCAGAAAATTTCAAAAATCGTTGTTTCGGGAAATACTGTAATGACTTATTTATTTCTCAAAAAAAATCCGCTGGAAATCAGGGACGGTGCTTATGACAATCCAAATTTTAAGAAAACATACATCGTTAAAGGAAGCGACGTCCATTTAAAATACGGTGCCGAAGATGCGGATGTTTATTGTGTTCCTGGACTCGGAAATTATGTCGGAGGGGATATTACATCAGACATTATAATTTCTGAAATTTTTAAAGCTGCTCAAATTTGTCTTGTAATAGATGTGGGGACAAACGGAGAGGTTGCATTGGGAAATAAAGAATGGATGGCGGTCTGTGCGACATCGGCCGGACCAGCTTTTGAAGGTGGGGAAGTTCGATGCGGGATGAGGGCAATGAAAGGTGCAATTGACCGTCTGAAGATAGAAAATCACAGCAAAGATGTTATTTACAGAGTTATTGAAAATACCCATCCAAAAGGAATATGTGGAAGCGGATTAATTATTTTAATTGCAGAACTGATGAGAAATGGATTAATAGATACAAGCGGGAAATTTAACAAGAATCTGATGAAAGAAACAGAACGGCTCAGAAAGTCAAAATTTTATGAAGAACAGGGGCAGGAAATTTATGAATATGTTGTTGTTTATGGCAATGAGACAGAAAACAGAGAGGATATTGCGATAAATGAAAAAGACATTGAAAATTTAAAATATACAAAGGCGGCAATATTTTCAGGAGTTATGACCCTGCTGAGGAATACAGGCGTCCGGTTTGATGAAATATCCCGGATTTTTGTTGCCGGCGGATTTGGAAATTTTCTTGATTTGGAATCAGCAATCTTGGTCGGATTATTTCCCGATGTTGAAAGAGAAAAGTATAAATTTATAGGAAACGGTTCATTAGATGGAGCATATAAGCAGCTGGTTGACGGGAACGCTATGAAGACAGCAGAAAACATTGCTTTGAATGTAACTTATGTTGACTTATCCAAAGACGGAAATTTTGTTGATGAATACAGTGCTGCTTTATATTTCCCGCACAGCCGGCCGGGTTTATTTCCGACATGGAAAAATTTTGAAAATAATCGGGAAATAAAGGAGATAGAAATTTTGCATGATAAAGAAATAAAGGAGATAAAAGAAATAAAGGAGATAGAAATTTTGCAACCCAAAGAAACAAAAATTGTGGCAATTGGCAGGGAAAAAGAAAGACAGACAAAAATTTTAACAGAATCAAAGATGTTTAGGATTGAGGGATTTAGGATAGAAGGGGACGAACTTGACATTGAGATTTAAATTTTTTAATAAATTTCAAATTAAATTTATATGATTTTAAAAATGTCTGGCGAAGCGAAAAAAACAGAGAAAAATATTGATGGCAATATAGAAAGCAGCATTGAAGAAAGCGATTACGGGATTAAGAAAAATCTGAACGCGTATTGTGACATTAAAATTAAAAATTTCAATGTCAGGATGGGAAAAATACATTTAAAATTTCCCGTTGAACTCACTCAAAAAGCCGTTATTGAAAAAACAGCAGAAAGTGAAAAAGGAAGCAATGAAAAAATTTTAAAAGGCGGAAATGAGATTGAATTAAAAAATGTTTCCCTGGAACATGGCAATATGAGAATTAGCATTCCGCAATTTGTTCAGGAAATAATTTCATCAAAGAGAAAGCAGTAAAACCAACAAGGAGCGATACAGATAAAAAATAAAACGCAAAAATTTTTTAAAACGAAAAAATATGGAAGGAAATGAAATAAAAGGAAATGAAATAAAAGGAAATGAAATAAAAGGAAATGAAATAAAAGATGTTGCTGATGCAAAAAAGTACAACGATTTAGGTATTTCAGATACTCTAAGCAGCAATTTTGAAAAAGCAGAAAAAGAATTTAGAGAATCAATAAAAATGGATCCAAATCTTGCAGAACCGCACGGGAATTTAGGGATATTATATCTGCGAATTGGGAAGAAAAATGATGCAGCGGAAGAAATTTTAAAAGCAAAGGAATTATTTAAAAAATAGATGAGGGCAAAGGATGTTAAAATCTGCGATATACTTTTGGAAAACATAAATTAAAATAAACAAAATTCAAATGGCTGAAAAAAAAGAGGAAAATGTGGAAATTACATTGCTCGGAGAAGAAGAAAATAAAAATATACTTGAGAAGATATTGAAGAGCAAGGCAAAAATAAAATTTAAAGATTTCCGGATTCTCGCCGGTGATGTGGAGGTTATATTTCCTTCGTTTCACGCACAAAAGGCACTGCTTGAAAAATCAGCAGGTAAAGAAAAGGCAATTCTTGAGCAGTTAATGAAGGGCGGAGGAGCAATGACAATTGAGGACTTTGAAGTAAGGGGTGAAGAACTTGAAGTAACCGTTCCTTCCTTTGTTCAGCAGATTATAACTGCAGGACTTGGCGGAGGAATGGGAATGCGGGGCGCATATTCAGTAGGGGCAATTGAAAAAATGCTTGAATTTAAATTTGATGTTTCAAAAATTACTGAAAAATATCCGATGCAGATATCAGAGGTGACATTAGGGGCAACGAGAACAGAAGGGGGAAGCAGGGAAAGTGTTGTCCAAATCGGCGGGGAAACAACGATGCCGTTTTATTTCTTTGAAGGTGCACAAAAAAACAAGTCCGTAATTTCTAATGATGTATTTGACATGCCCGCAGGGGTTCCGAAGGTTGTCCGGGACCGTTTTAAAATAGACAATAAAACAGATAAAGAAATAATGGCGGATGCGGGAGAATGGGCAAAATTCAGGGTTGAAAAAAGTCATGCGAAGGTAGTAACTATCCATTTAATCAGCACTGACCCGAATGTTAAAGACGCAAGTGTTCAGGATGCGATGAAGACAATTGCCCATATATTACAGTCGGTTAAAGTTCCGGTTGTTGTCGGCGGTTCTGGAAATCCTGTAAAAGATCCGTTAATATTTAAAGAAGCGGCAGAGATGTTTGCTGGAGAACGACTATTGTTTTCAACAATCAGCGGCGATATGGAATTTGAAGATGTCTCCAAAGCATGTGTCAGGTACGGGCATAATGTCGGAACGCTTGTTTCAATGAATCCTGATGATATGAGGCGTCTGAACAGCAGCATATTAAAGGCAGGACTGCCGAGAAACCAGTTAATAATGGACCCATTTACAGCAGGAGTGGGTTACGGAATAGAATATTCAATTTCTTCACTGGAAAGATGTCGTCTGGCCGGATTGTTAGGCGAGAAATCACTTGCCGTTCCGATAATATCAGCAACTTCAAATGTATGGGCGGCAAGAGAGGCATGGAAGAAAAATGAAGAATGGGGACCAAGAGAACAGAGGGGGCCGTTATACGAGTCAGCGACCGGGCTTGTAGCTCTGTTGTGCGGAGCAAATATATTTTATTCACTGGATGTGCTGGCTATTGAAGTGTTAAACAGGATTATTGATTACACTCACGAATTAAGCGAAAAGAGTGAAGAAGGTAAAGATAAAGAAAAAAGGAAAAATAACTATCTTTCGTGGATTAACGCGTAAAAAATGGAACAAGATGAAGCATTAGTTGTATTTCAGGGAAAGAGCATCAGAAGAATATGGCATAATGATGAATGATATTTTTCTGTTGTTGATGTGATTGAAGCACTTACTGATAGTCCTCAACTCAAAATATATTGGGCAAAAATGAAGGATAGCGATAAAGAAATATCTCAATCATTCCTTTTTTGGGAACAGTTGAAATTGTCACCCTTCCTTTAATACAAATATAAAAATTTAAAAATTTAACCTTATAAATTTTAATCTTTCAAAAAATTTAAAGTGGCACGACTTAGCGCATTACAACTTTATAAATTACTTCCGAAAACAAATTGCGGAGAATGCACCGAGAAAACATGTATGGCATTCGCCATGAAACTGATGGAAAGAGGTGTAAAGGCAGAGCATTGTGTGCAGTTAAAAGGAGACAAACTAAAAAAATTAAGAGAAGTTATCATGCCACCTGTGAGAGAGGTTGTGCTTGGAAAAGATGCACAGGAAATTACCGTTGGCGGAGAAGAAGTCCTATATAGGCATGATCTTAAATTTTTCAATCCCACAGCAATGATGCTTGATATCAGCGACGCAATGGATGAAAACACCGTTAAAAGCCGTATTGACTTTGTCCGGAATTATAAGTACGAAAGGGTTGGAAAAATTTTAAAAATAGATGGAATTTGTATAAGATGTGCGACAAACGATAAAGAGAAATTTTTAAAGACAGTAAATAATGTTCATCAGAATTTTGACAAAACAATAGTATTATGTACTCTGAATCATGAAATTATGGATGCTGCCCTTGAAATAGTAAAAGACAAAAGGCCTTTAATTTATGCGGCAACCCTTGCCAATCTTAAAGAGATGTTTAAATTAGCCAAAAAGTATGATTGTCCACTGGCAGTTCATTCGGAAAATATAGATGAAATCGGCTCAATGACAAAAACCCTCACCGGTGTGGGATGGACAGATATTGTTATTGACCCTGGATTTGACTTTGAAAATTTATCATCCACTATCAACAAACTTGAAATTTTAAGAAAGGCAGCACTAAAAGGCATTAAGGAATTTTCTTTTCCCGTGATGATTTCAACGGTCGGATTAAAAAATTTAAATTTTGGAGAGAACGCAGCGGTTTTTGAGGCATTGTCAATTTCGCTCTGTTTGGACAGATTTGTTGGCCTGATTACATTTCATTTTAATGAGTTCTACAGCGTTATGGAGACACTTACATTGAGGATGAATATTTATGCTGACCCAAGAGTAAATCCGACAACAGAGCCGAAAATTTATACTATCGGAAACCCAGATGAAAACTCACCAGTACTGATAACTTCAAATTTTGCCCTGACATATTTTGCCGTTGCAGGGGATGTTGAAAGTGCAAAAATTTCCTGCTATCTGCTGGTTATTGATACAGAGGGACTGGCGGTTCTTGTTGCTCTTGCGGGCGGAAAATTAACAGCGGATAAAATAAAAGAAGCAATGGATAACAGCAAGGTTGAAAATCTGGTAAAGCACAGAAAACTCGTTATTCCAGGATATGTCGGAAGGATAAAAGGTGCAATAGAGGATGCAACAAACTGGGAAATTCTGGTTGGTCCGCAGGACTCAGGGGGCTTGGGTGATTTTTTACGGAAAAACTGGACAGAAGGCGGACTGGAAGTAAAAACAAAATAGAATAAAGAACAAGTTAATGAAGGCGGATAAAGTGGAAATTTAAATTTGTGGTCGCATTTTGCTCTCATGTTGAAGAGGTTGGGATAAAAGCAAAAATATTTAAATTAATCGTAACAAATTTAATCAATCTCAGTCAAAAAACATAAGAAAAAATGAATAAAGTAAACAAAGTATTTATAAGTTATGAGACAAAAACTGGTAAAAGTTATGCAGAACACTTAAAAGAGGCACTTGAAGAAGGTAATTATTCCTCATTTTTGGCAGATTTGAGTATTGACAAAGGAACAAAATGGAAAGAGGAAATAAATTTAGCACTTAATAATTGTAAATATTTTGTTGTTGTAATCACTTCACTGACTTTAAGGTCAAAAGAGGTCATAAAAGAATATGAAAAAGCAATGGGATTAAAAAAGAGAATAATCCCATGCAGGTATTCCCAACTTCCTGTAACTGAAACCGGGACGATGTCTGAATTACAGCAGTTAGAATTTTCAGATAAATACGAATTAGCAAATAAAGTGATAATTGAGTTAAATAAAATAAATAAAAGGGAAGAAAAGCAAATTCCAATAGAGAAAGATGCGAATGAATTTTTAAACAGAGGTATCTTATTTTATAATATATTCAATTTCAGAAAAGCGATTGATGAATATGAAATAGCATTAGAAATATTTAAAGAAATCGGGGATAAAGCAGGCGAGTCAGCATGTTATACAAATTTAGGTAATGCTTACTATAATTTAGGCGATTTCAGAAAAGCAATTGAATTCCATGAAAATTCCCTGAAAATTTTTAAAGAAATCGGGGATAAAGCAGGCGAGTCAGCATGTTATACAAATTTAGGTATGGCTTATGATGGTTTAGGTAATTTCAGAAAAGCAATTGAATTTTATTTAAAAGCAGAGAAAATTTTTGAGGAAATCGGGCAGAAACATTACCTTAAAATTGTTTATAAAAATATAGCAGTTGTTTATGAGAAAATGAACAATCCTGAAAAAGTGGAAGAATACAAAAGAAAAGCAGAAGAAATTTAAAAGTTAAAAATAAATAAATGATAATAAATGATAAAGATAATAAATGATAAAGATAATAAATGATAAAGATAATAAATGATAAAGATAATGATCAATAAAAATAAATTTTTAAAATGTCTGAAAAAGCAGAAATTTTCATCAAAGGCGGGGAAGAATTAGAAAGAAGCGGAAAATTTATAAATCCAAATGTAACCGACTTAAGAAAATGGGATGCTAATTTACTCGGAAAATTTAAGCCAAAATATTATTCATCAATTCAGCAGTGTCAGTTCTGTGCTTTTGGTCCGTGTGATTTGTCAAAAAACAGGAGAGGAGCGTGCGGAATGCGGTTAAATCCGCAGATGGCAAGAGAGGCATTAGTTATGGCAATTGCTGGTTCTTCATCCTTCATTGCAAGGGCATGCGAACTAAATGAGACAATAATCAAGGAACACACATATTTCGCTGCCTTAAATTCAGATGCGAACTCAACAATCTTTATAAATCTTTTGTGCGGATATAAACCAGAAACAACTGGTGATTTAAAGAAGGCATTAAGATACGCAAATGAGCAGATTGTTCATTTAATTTCTGCAACCCACATGGGACAGGAGCCGAGTGACTTTGACTTCAACAGCAAAATTTTTCACGCGGGAATGCTGTCTCTTCTTGCGATGGAAATTTACGAAATTTTAAAGAAAATTTCAGGCAAAAATGAAGGAGTGGATACCAATAAATCCGACACAGAATCTGGTGCAGCTGATAAAAACAAAGGTGTCGTTTTGATTATCGGGGAGCATGTTCCCAACATTGATAAATTTGATTCAGATACGGCGTTTGAAATTTTTGAAATAAATACAGGTAATGCTTCTGATTTTTATAATAAAATTAACGAAAGCAATGTTGTTGTAATCGGAGAAGGAAATGTCAGGACAGATATAATTGAAAAAGCAAAGAAATCAAGCATTCCTGTAATTGCTGCATCAGACAGGAATCTTGCAGGCCTCGCTGATTTGAGTTGTCTAAGTGCAGATAAAATTTTTAAAAAGTTAATAAGCAAAGAAATTTCTGGGTGTTACATAAAAGACGGCGAAAAACTGGCAGATGTTGTTAAAATGTGCGCGTTGGGTAAAAAAGAAACAGATAAAAATTCAGGCATAATGCCCTGTGCAGATGTAATAAAAAAAACAGAGGAATGCATCAACTGCGGACCATGTTCAAAGGCATGTCCTGTTAATCTTAATAATCGGTTATTAATAGATAAAACAACATCAACCGAGAGCAGAAATGCAGACGCAGACGCATTCACTTTGGAAGAAAATGATATACTTATCGTTTTGGGCGATGCAAATTTTCCGAACGGAGCACAGGAACTGGCAGAAATTTTAGAGGAATTTTTAAACAGAAATTTCCTCATATTTGCTGCCGGAGATGTGGTAATCTCTATTGCAGAAAGCGCGTTGTTTGAAAAACATAAAAATTTAATAAATATGGGTTCGTTATCAGCGGGCATCCATATAATAGAGAAAGTAATAGAAACGGCTGGTAAAAATCCGGGCAAAAGTCCTGCCGGAAATTTTGATGAAATTGCAGAGGACATCGCAAACAGGGTTGGTCTTGTAGCAGTGTTCTGGGGCGCCTCAACGCAGGAAAATTTCGCTGTCTCACAGGGATTGATGCGGATGGGAATTCCGGTAATATTCGGACAGCAGGGTATAAAATACAGAAGGGAACTCAGGGGAGACATAATTATTGATTACAGCAGAGATGATTATAATGGAAATTATAATGAAGTCCTTAAAAAAATTTCTCCGAAAAATTTATCATTCCCACATTTGTGTATTGCAGCAAAAACAAAAGAGGAAGCGATGCTTTTAATTCCGAAAATGGTTTTCAGAAATTTTGACAGCGAAGATGTAAGGAGAAAGAAAATAAGCAGGTACATTGAAATTTACAGAAAATATGCTGCTGATAAAACAAAGGAAATTCCTGATGATATAAAAAATTTTGTCAGGAGTGAAAAAGATATTCCGGAGGCGTATAAAAACAGCATACAAAAATAAATCGCTCCCGTATAAATTAATTTATTTTGATTTTTAATTATCAACTACTAACAAATAAGAACAATTATCAAATATAAAATACAGGAAATAAATTTAAATGTGAAACTTACAAGTGACCTGGCAGTAATAGTAAATGAACTGATCAA
Source organism: Candidatus Altarchaeum sp. CG2_30_32_3053 (assembly GCA_001873845.1). Taxonomy (GTDB): domain Archaea; phylum Altiarchaeota; class Altiarchaeia; order Altiarchaeales; family Altiarchaeaceae; genus Altiarchaeum; species Altiarchaeum hamiconexum. The sequence continues at coordinate 10,434 of MNZY01000181.1, forward strand.
CAGAGGGTATTCTGTGTCTAAAGAAGATTTGATAAGGGCGTCCATAATCTCTTATGGGGCCTGTCATGGAATAATATCTCCTAAAATACTGCATGAAGATGTACTCAGAAAAATCAAAGCTGGAGGTAAAAAATATACTGATGATGAAATAGCAAAACAGGTGGAGAATTTGTAATGCTACGGTATAAAAACAGGTAAAATTTAGTCAGGAAATGGCGATCAAAAGCAAAAATTTAAAAATTTCAATCGGAGAGGTTGAAGAGGAGCGAGAGTATAAAGAACCAGAAGGCCCAACACCAAACCCGGATATTGCTGATTTACGGGAATGGGATTTGAAATTGCTGAACAGGTATAAACCCAAATATTATGGCTTTATTCAGCAGTGTCAGTTCTGTGCTTTGGGTCACTGCGATTTATCGGATAATAAGAAAGGGGCATGCGGCACGACCCTGGAAAAACATCTGGCAAGGGAAGGACTACAACTATCAATAACCGGAGCATCGGCACATTCTGCACACGGACGGCACTTAGTAGAGGTATTGATTGAAAAATACGGAAGAAATTTTCCTTTGGATATTGCTGAAAATACAGAACTAAAAGCACCAAATATTCAGCTCGTATGTGGATATAAACCGGAAACCGTCGGTGACCTTGAGAGAGGACTGAATTATATTGAAGAGCAAATCACAAAACTAGCATCCTGTCTTAATGTCGGAACCGAGTCATCTGACTTTGATTACAACAGCAAAGCATTGCATGTTGGAATGCTTGACCATGTCGCGATGGAAATTTGTGATATAGCACAAATCACCACCTTAAATTTTCCGAAAGGCGACCCAAATCCGAAATTAGTCGAATTTGGTTTTGGATGCGTCAATAAAGAAAAGCCGGTAATTTTATGTATAGGACATAATGTTCTTGCAGGTGCCTCTGTTATTGATTATGCAGAAGCAAACAATAAAGATGTTGAAATTTGTGGAATATGCTGCACAGCACTTGATTTGGGAAGATACAGAACAGGGGCAAAAATTGTAGGTCCTTTGTCTTATCAGCTTCCTTATATAAGGGCAGGAATTGCCGAGGTTGTTATCAGTGATGAACAATGTATAAGGGTAGATCTACTGGAAAATTTAAAAAAATTAAAAACACCATTAATTGCTACTATTGATAAGTATGTTTCAGGATTAGAGGATTTAGACGATGAAAATCCAGATGTAATTATTGAAAAACTGTTGAGTGGAGAAATTCCGGGATGTTATTTGCACGATACTGAAAAATTAGGAGAGATTGCAGTAAAGGTTGCTGTGAATATTAAGGAAAGAAAGAATAACATGCCTGAAAACGGAAAGACACAAAATTTAAATCTATACGAAGGGGCAATAAAAAAAACAAGCCAGTGTATTAAATGCGGATTATGTAAAAAGGCGTGTCCTGTTAATGTTGATAATCAGTTAATCATTCAAAGCATAAACCATATTTTCAATAATAAGACAGTCGTATGTGAAACAAGCGAAAAAGTAATTGAAAACAAAGAAACTGTAAGGGTTGAAAGAGAAAGAAAAGGAATGAAGGATGGGATTAAATTTTTAACAAAAGATGAAATTCTGGAATCACTTGGAAAATGTCTGTTTTGCGGAAGGTGCGAATCATGGTGTCCCAGACAAATTCCCATTGTATCGGTATTTACCGAAGTTTATAAGGACCGGCTGGCGAATGACAAAGCAAAAATTTCTCCCGGAAGGGGGGCAATACAGGATGTTGAAATACGAAATGTCGGGCAGCCGGTTGTTTTCGGAGAAATTCCTGGGATTCTTGCTGCTGTTGGATGTTCATTATGGCCAAACAGTGGTAAGGAAGTAGGAGAAATTTTAGAGGAATTTATAAAGCGAAATTTTATCGTTGTAGTAAGCGGATGCACTGCAATGGCAGCGGCAAGTGATTATTCCGGAACATGTAATTTATTTGAAAAATACGGGGGAAATTTTGGAGCAGGGAATATAGTCAATGTCGGTTCATGTGTTTCAAATTCTCACATTACAGGAGCAGCAATAAAAATAGCGAATATATTTGCAAAGAGAAATTTAAGGGCAAATTTTGAAGAAATTGCCGATTACATACTTAACAGAGTTGGAGCGGTTGGCCTGGTCTGGGGAACCATGTCTCAAAAAGCCGTATCAATCGGAAACGGAGTGATGCGGTTGGGAATTCCCGTAATATTGGGTCCGCAGGGAACAAAATACAGGAAGGAATTATTGGGAGATATAGAATGTCCTTATGAAAAAGACAGCGAAATTTTTGACTACGGACGGAAAAATTTAGGACTGCTTGACAGGTGGAAAATTTACAACACTATCAACGGGGAAATTTTTGACAGTGAGCCGGCTCCTTTACATTTAAGTTATGCGGCAAATACAAAGGAAGAAGTTATGATACTGATTTCAAAACTGACATTAAGGCCGGGCGACAATACAAAAGGAAGAAGCATTAAATTATCGCATTACATAGACATTTACAGAAAATACTCGGGGAAGGGAAGATATGTATTTCCCGATGATCTGGATAAATTTATACGGGTGGAAGGGGATATTCCTATGACAATGTCCGATGAGATAAAAGAAATTTTAAAGGCAAATAACTGGAAGCCGAGAAAAATTGGTGATCCGACAATTGTTAAAAGGATGATAAATCAGGGATTCTGATTTAAAAAAATTCTATGCAAAAACACATCTCTTTTTCTTGCATCTGCCTGTAATTTTGTAAATAACTTTTGGTAACTATTTTCAAAATGAAATTTTGAAATATTGAAACCTTTGGTTTCAATCTTTAAAAAATTTGTGAGATTTTTTAAATACTAAAAATCTCTGATATTTTCAATCTTATTTTAAATTTCGTTAGAAATTTTAAATCTCCGAACGAAGTGAGGTGACAAAATGTTCCGAACATTTTGTAAATCTCCGAACGAAGCGATGTGATTTATTTTTATTTCATTTAACAGCTGCTTTTAAGTTTTTAAATAATTAATATTCTAAAACAAAAAATTACAGATTTTAGTTAATGAAGTAATTACTTGGACAAGTATAAAAATTCTGAAATTTCTACGGTTGAGATTGAAATTATCTATGCAATTTGTAAAGAATATTTTGGATTCAGAATACCTGGTTATATGACTTACGCAGATTATAGTCATTTTGACATCTTTTGATAATATTGTTTTTGTCCATATTTATTCTTTAAATCATAACAGGTAATATTGATGTTCAAAATAAATAATCAAAAGTTGAAATTTTCACTATAAATGATATTTCAAAAAATTTATTTGCTTAAAAATATAATTTTTTAGTGATTTAAAATATCTCACAAAATAATTATCCCAATTTAAAGGAATGAGTACCGAATAGTTACAGAAAATAATAGTTACAGAAAATTTAAAATGCGTATCATAGTTGGAATTACCGGAGCCAGTGGTGCAATCCTTGCAAAGCGATTTTTGAATATTCTGAAAAATTTAAAAACAGAAACGGATTTGATAATTACTGATGAAGGTAAAGCAGTAATAAGAGATGAAATTGGAAATGATGCACTAAAAGGGTTTGAAAATCTGGCAACAAAAATTTTTAATGTGCATGATTTTTCAGCAGAGATTGCGAGCGGTTCCATCTGTTACGGGAAAAACAAAAGGGATGCAATGGTTATAATTCCATGTTCAATGAATACAGCGGCAAAACTTGCCAGCGGAATTTCAGATAATCTAATTTTAAGGACATGCGATGTTATGCTTAAAGAAAACAAAAAGGTAATTGTAGTTCCGAGAGAATGCCCCTTTAATTATAACCATTTGGAAAATCTGTCAAAGCTAAAGAAGATGAATGTAGTGATCATTCCCCCTGTGCTGACATTTTATCATAAGCCGAAAACAATAGAAGATATGATTGACTTTACAATGGGAAAAATTTTGGATAATCTGGATATTGAACATAATTTAATTAAAAGATGGAAAAATTAAAAAATGAAAACATACATAATTGACTTTCATGGCACGATCGTAAAGAGTTATGATCTGGAATATAAATTTTATCAGAAAATTTTTGCAGATAAAGGTGTAAAAATAAAGGCAGAACTGTTTTTGCGTCTGGCTGATATGTATATTCACAAAAAAAGAGACGATTTGAATGAAATTTATAATATTTTTGAAGAATGTCTCAACACACTGAATTTGAGGGAAGCAGAGATTGAAAAATGTATGAAAAGGTCAGCAGGTAAATTCTCCGTTCCAGAAGATGTTGATTACACCCTGAAAAATTTGGAAAATAAAATTATCATAAGCAGGGGGATTGAAAATTTAATAAAAACTGCTTTAAAGGACTATGAAATAAATGTCTATGGAAATTTGCTGGAAAGGGGCAACGGCTGGAAAATAAGAAGGGACATAATAACAGCAGGCGATAAATTAAAAAAACTGAAGGAAATTTGTGACAGAAAGGAATGCGGAAAATTGATTGTGCTCGGAAACGGAAAGAGCGATATTGAAATTTTAGCTTATGCGGATGTTCCGGTTGTAACATACAATGCACCTAAACAAATAAGGAAAATAGTTATGGAAAAAAACGGACTGATATTAAAAAAGGGAAAATTTTATGAAATGCTGGATTTATGATAAATTTATAACGCGAAGAAGCACAGCATCAGCATCTGAATCGTATCATAAGTTGAATGAACAATGATTGCTGTTGTTGTATTTGTAATTTTTCTCACATATCCTAAAATAATACCTATTGCGAATATCATAAAAAGTATCCATAACGCAGGATATTGTGTATGAAGGAAGGTAAAAAGCAATGCTGTTAAGATAATTCCAAATTTCGGCTGTAATGCCCCCCTGAATAAAATTTCTTCGCAAATTCCAGCAGACAAACCAATAATAAACGCATTTTGAATGCTTATTAAATTTTTTATCCAGTCAGTATTTTCTTCCCCAATCCCGAAATGCTGGAAAATTAACCCGAAAATTATGACTATAAATATAAGTCCGATACCTGCGCTAAATCCGAATACGATATTGGAAAAATCTGGCTTTTTTATACCCAGACAATTTAAGGTCTCCTTTAAATTTCTCCGCGTTAAATATCCGTAACCGAATATTGCAATTGCCAGATAAAAAAGTTCATTGATAACTACATCAAGTATATTAAACCGGGCATTAATTTCTGTTTTGAATATGCCTTGTCCGGTTTCGCTCGTCCACAGGAAAGAAATAACAGCGGCAAAAAGAATGTATAAAAATAGCAGAAGTGCAAAGTAATGACGGGGATTTTCGGACTCAATGTTCAGGTGTCCGATTTTTATTAAATTTTCTCTGAATTTTGAGTGCAATAGCAATAAGATAACAAAACCCGCGAGAATAAGTAAAACAGAAATAAATGAAGAAGTAAATGAAGAAGTAAATGAAGAAGTAAATGAAGAAGTAAATGAAGAAGTAAATGAATTAAATAAAGAACTAAATAAAATAAATATTCCGCTTAAAAATAAAGTAAGAAAGCAGATAAATGTGAGGATGTAATTAAATATCCAAAAAAATTGAGCTTTAACTTTATTTAAAGAAATTATTAAAATTAAAAAAGGAAGAAAAATTAAATAAATAAAAGGGTCCATTACAAATTTAAAGTAGTATATTCATACTTGCTTTTTGCAGGTCGCAGGTCTTATGCGTATAATGCAAAGACAATTCCTAACAAAACCAGTCCGATTGCTGCAAGTGCTACACCTAATACAATCCCTTTAATCAGTAAATCCACAAAGTTCGGATAAAACATTGCCAATACAACAAAAATCACTATGCCTGCAACAACCATTCCAATCCCGTACAATTTTTCCTTACTAAATTCCTTTTTTTCTTCGGATTCTTCATATGTACTACAGGTCTCTTCTTTTGTATCTGTTGTTTCATCCTCAACTTTTTCCTCTTTTACATCTTTTGTTTCTTCAGCCATTTTAAAAATTTTATTTTTATAAATATGAGAACGAAGCGATTTCAAACTTTGTTTGAAATACACGAACGATAGTGAGCGTAACTTATTTTAAATTTTATTGTTTGTTAATTAGGAAGGATATATTAAATTTTAAATTCATAAATAAATTGTAACTATTCGGTGCTCATCACTTTAAATTGGATAATTAATTTGTGAGATATTTTTTTAAAATCACTAAAAAATTATATTTTTAAGCAAATAAATTTTTTGAAATATCATTTAAAAATCCAAAAGATTTTTAAAGATTGAAAATCTCAAAGATTTTTAGTATTTCATGACTATCGGCTATTGACCGAATTAAATGTCATTAATTTATTTACTTTCTTTCCTATATTATTTATATGAATGCAAGCATAAATAATATAAATGAAAGAGATGCAATAATACTTGGTGTGATAAAAGATGTAAATATCTCCAAACAAACAGTGAGAGATTATTTTTCTACACATGACGTATCGTTTACTATTCGCCAATATTACAGATACTTGAA
>MNZY01000210.1:0-3524 GCA_001873845.1 Candidatus Altarchaeum sp. CG2_30_32_3053
AACAATAAATAATTCAGCATTATATAACTCCACAGCAAACAATTCAATAATAAACAACTCAACTGCATCTGTCTCAAATATCTCAAATTCAACTATAACCGAAAATTCAATCCTTTACAATTCAGCAACCATAAATTCAAATTTGACTGATAGCAATGCATCAAATTCAACTGCAAGCTACTCAGCAATTGTGAATACAACAATATTAAATTCTCAACTTACAAATTCAACATCAGTCCATTCATCAATTAACAATTCCTTTACTAATAATTCAATAGTAAATAATTCATCAATTGTTAGTTCAGAAATATCAAATTCAGCAACGGATAATTCAACCACAACAAACAGCAATATTTCAAATTCTCAATCAGGTAATTCAAATATATTGCAAAGTGCAATAACCAATGCAACAATTCAACAATCAAATATTACAAATTCAACCACAACAAATTCAAACATAAGCAATTCAACCATACAGCAATCAACGATCGCAAATTCAACAATTTCACATTCAGACATTTCGCATGCTAACATCAGCAATTCGCTAATTTCAAATTCAACAATTCAACATTCAAACATCACAAATTCAGACTTATCACATTTAAATAATGCAGGACTTTCAAATGCCATAGTTATAAACAATTCTTTGCTTTCAGGAGAGATAGCAATTGGAAATTACGCATATGCTGTAAATAGTTCAGGAACTTACATAAACAATATTTACTATAGCAATGAAAGTCAACTAAATTTGACAGATGATTGTAACAGCAATAATGAATGCACGCAATTTTGTGATTTGCTGTTGCATAAATGTATGAAATTTTCAATAAAGGAAATTTATCCAGATAATGGAAAAACATTTAAAAATGATGTAATTATAAACATAACTTATGAAGGTGCAATAAAAAACATAACCCTGCGGTTAATTCTTCCGGATAATGAAACAAAAAATTTAACCTTAAATGTTTCAAAAAATTTTGCATCCGTCCTGTTATCAGATTTAATAAACATGTCAAATGGAACTTATAAATTTGAAATTTATACAGAAGATATTTTCGGGCACAATTTAAGCTCGGTCAGAACTTTTACTATTGATAGTGATTCAATAGAACTGGATTATTCATCAGAAACTCCAAAGGATAATGTAACCTTATCAGGAAACTGGATAATAGGTGTAAACTCAAGTGAAAATTTGAGCGAATGCAGAGTTATTATAATGGACTCAAACAAGTCAATAATCATAAATAAGACAATGAACACAACTAACAATCACTTTTTTTATTATGAGCTCAATGTTGAAAATTTGAGTGACGGAGTGTATAATTACAAAGTCATTGCGAACAGTGCAGGTAAAGAGGGAAGTGCGGGAGAAAGACAAATAACTGTGGATACAAAACCACCATCAGCAGAAGTTAAAATATCTACGGGAACAAACAGCGCAACAATTAATATCTCTTGCAGTGAAATTTCAAACGCAACATTTTGCTACGGAATAAACAATTCTTCAAATTGTGTAAATAAGGGCTTTCCAGCTTCACCGGGACATTTAATTGACATAGGAAATCTTTTGCAAAATACTGTATATTTATACAATGTAACTTTTTGTGATAAAGTAAATAATTGTAATTCCACAACTGGAAATTTCACAACAAAAGCAACAGACACAACAAAACCAAAAATCTTAAATGCTTCAACAGACACAACAAACAGGTCGGTTCTTATTAAAATAAATTTCAGCGAGGAATCAAACATAACTTTAAGATATGGCATTAACTTTTCAAATTTACAACAGGAATTTTCAAATTTATCCTTTGCTTCAGTTCATTCAGTAAATTTATCCAATCTTAATAAAGGTACAACATATTATTATAATTTAACATTTTGTGATGAATCAGGAAATTGTAATTCAACAACTGGAAATTTCACAACAAAAAAATCCCTTGATGATTCATGCAGTAATACTGACGAATGTTACAACTTAAAGTGTTTAAGTAATAAATGCTCTCCTTTGGAATGGGAATGCAGAGAAAATATCAATTGCGGAAGTGGAAAATATTGCGATGTATCTTCTCATACATGCAAAACATCAGGCACATCAGACACATCAGACAGGTCAGGCAGAGGTTCAAGTGGAACAACAACTTCGTATACTGGAACAATTGTTTATAATTATTGCGGTGATGGCAAATGCGATCCTGGAGAAAATTGCAGCACATGTCCGCAGGATTGTGGAAAATGTATAATATGCGGGGATGGAATCTGCGATAAAAATGAAACATACATTAATTGCCCACAGGATTGCAAAAAACCATTAATATGCGGGGATAAAATTTGTGAAGGAAATGAAACATGTGAAAATTGTCAGATTGACTGCGGGAAATGTATAATATGCGGGGATGGAATCTGCGATAAAAATGAAACATACATTAATTGTCCGCAGGATTGCAAAAAACCATTAATATGCGGGGATAAAATTTGTGAAGGAAATGAAACATGTGAAAATTGTCAGATTGACTGTGGAAAATGTGCAATAAATTTAATTGTTCCCTCAAAGTTAAAAGAAGGTGAGAAATTTACTGTAAAAGTTACAACAAAAGACGGAAAACCAGTAGAAAACGCCATTGTTAAATATGGAAATATAACAGTACATACAAATCTAAACGGGGAAGCAGAGTTCGTTGCATTAAAAAACGCATACAATATATTAGTCAATAAAGAGAATTATGAGGAAGTGGAGAGAATATTGAACATTGAAGAAAAACCACAGGATTATTTGATTTTAATATTGGGCTTAATTATATTGGTTATATTGTTGTTTTTAATTTTATGGGCAATAAAGAAAAAAGAAAAGGAAGGAAAAGAGGAAGAAAAGAAAGAAGAGAAAGAACAACAGGAAACGATTAAAAAAGCGGAAGAAGGCGGATTAATCGGACTTTCAATACGAAAAGAAACAAAAGAACATCCAAAAGAAGAATGTCTGGGCGGATTAATAGGGTTGCAATAGTAATAATATTTTAATTTTAATTTATATATTTATTTAATATTTATTTATACAATTTAATTTATAATATAATTAATTTATAATCTCTTTTAATTAATTTTTTATAACAGGCAGGCAACAAAAACCAATCTCTGCATTTCCGGTAAGTTCCGATAGATACAGGGAATACAAAATTTAAATTCCGATAAAATATTTTGGTGCAGGCGTGGGATGCGATCGCACTTAAAAGAAAAAATAGTAACATCCTCAACATAGAAGTTAATGAACCTGAAGTCAATCATCTTAAGCAAAATGTCATATATATGAACATTTAATTAAAAATATATAATTTATTAATTATTATATTAATTATTAACTATAAAAATATATATTATATTAATTATTAACTATAAAAACATATAAATTTTAAAATTTTAAAATATAGCCAAAATGGATAAGAAAGTATATAAAAAAAGAACCTTAATTATGTTTGTTTTAATGATAGTAGGAATTCTCGCAATATCTGCATTGGTGATTGGAGAGG
>MNZY01000210.1:3532-4418 GCA_001873845.1 Candidatus Altarchaeum sp. CG2_30_32_3053
AGAGGTAATCAAAAATCCGGTTGTTTCTTCAAAGCAAATAAATCAAATTGAAGGTACAAATGCCACCATTGTGGTTCCAAATGAAGAAATGCAGTTTAAAATTTTATATGATAATGTAAGTGCAAATGACATAATAAAGATAGATGATATATTTCCAAGTTATAATGTTACAGATCATACAGAAGGCTGGAAATTTATAAGAACTGACTCTATCAGAGTTATATGTGGAAATCAAGCACTTATGTTAAATGGCTCTGATTATAATTTAACAGAAAATAATGGCACATGTAAATTGTGGTACTATAATTTTTCTCAATTTAAAAAATGTACAAAAAATGTTACATGGAATATTTCTATTCCTAGTAATTCAAGCATTTCTCAGTGTTCTCTTGAAGTTATATATACTGCTTCTCCATGGAATGCTATTCCTTCTTCCGGATGTCCTGTCCTAAAGGAATACGCCGGAACATGTGCTATATGTAATGCAACCAACTTTACATTTGCCGACGGCTTTCAAAATAATACTATATATATTTACAAAAATGAAATTTTTGTTGGAAACTCAACAGCACAGACATGGTTTGCTTTACACGCATTGGATGTAGATAAAAATGTGACTCAATTAAGCAACACGAGTGCAGAAGTTAGTATATCAGTTAAAGGAAAAGGCGCGATTGGTGCTTCTTGTCACACTCCTTCAGATGTTGTGTTGGTGACAGACCTTTCCAATTCTATGGCATGGCCATTTAATGGAATGGGCGTTTGTGAAGAAAATTGTTCCGATTCAGGTTCCGATACGTGTCGCCCCTGTTTAAATAACAGTTATTGTAATGATACGAGTTCAGAGCAGAAAAATGCAAAATACGAGGTCACCAAATACGGACAA
>MNZY01000054.1 GCA_001873845.1 Candidatus Altarchaeum sp. CG2_30_32_3053
ACAAAATTTTTAAATAATGGATCTTTCTTTTTCCAGAAGGATATTCTTTTTTGAAGTCCATGCCAAGTAACGCCCAACTCACCAACAAGATTTGATATATCTGTACCATAATATCCGTACCCTTTTTTTTGTATGTTTTTTAGATATAAAAACACACAATCTTTTTGAATTTTCATAAAATAAATGAAAATTCAGTGATAAAAAAGTTACATTCATGGGAATTTTATCGGTACAACTTATATTGGTTCCAATACAGGAAATTATGAAATTTTCTAATGTCTCTAAAAAGGACAATTTTAGTTTTATATATTTTTACCAATAATTAATTATATGCTATTTTAAAAATAAGAATGTACTTAATAACGGCAAAATATTTTAATGATGCGGAACGTAAACGAATTGAATATATCATTAAATTGTGGGAGGATAAAGTAAACATTATTAAGCCGCCAGGCATTACTTTTTTGGTTGATGGCAAACCGGATGAAATTGTAAATGAATTAGCGTCAAAAATTTCCGAAAAAAATATTGATGTTTTCAAATTGGATGAATTGTCTTTAAATTTAGAAAAAGGCAGGAAGAAAACTGAAATGTCATTTGATGTTGATGTGAATGCAGTTGAAAAATTTGTTGGTTTTGTTATGGCAAAAAGAAAAGGGGTGCTTAAAAGAGAATCCAAAAAACCAAGGATAAAAGAGTATTCTGTTTATACGAATAAAGGCGGTGGAGATGTTGTTGTAAAATTCAGCAGCGGTGAAGATGGCAAAGGAACAACCAAAGAAACAAAATTATTAATAGTGATAGAGGCATTTGAGCCGGCATTATCTTACCTTTACAGGATAATTACAGAGGACTTTGAATACTTCAAAGAGGGTGTTTAAATGCAAAATTTAAGAAATTTAAGAAATTTAAGAAATTTATAAATCGGACTCACTTAAACAAAATCACAATGAAAAATACAAATAAAAATTTAAAATATATAATATGCACAGGTTTGTTCCTTGTCGGAGTTATGGGAATTATATCATTGAGCAGATGTATTGATGAATCCAGAGATATGATAAAAAGAGAGTGCGAAAATGTAGATGACTATTCTGTTGGAGACCCGAATAATGTTTTTAGAACAGGCGCATCCGGGGGCAAGGTTCTTGGCCAATTTGGATGCAAAGGTAAATCACCTTATAATTCCAAATCCGGATATGCAAAGTATAATGTACAAATATCTGATACATGCAACCTGGATATTGATATCAGATATTCCTGCAACAATATCCATTCTATTTCAATTAGGATTTATATTGACAATGAATATGAACCTCGTGCAAATTTTTATCCGGAAAATACGCACGACTGGAATTCTTTCAAAAATACAGGTAAAATTAATATAGGACCAGTTACTGCTGGTTCTCATTCCATAACCTTCAAAACTGATGGTGCAATGTATGGTGTTGCGGATTTGGATTATTTTATATTATCCATTCAGCCATAAAATTCAAAATTTAAAAATTAAAAATATAATCACTCAAAACCAATTACAAAAATTACATAAAAATTAAAATTTCAAAAATTTAAAAATTTAAACAGAACAAAAAATGAGTGGAAGTGACTGGGATATGTTCAGGTATGACCTTGAACATACGGGAGAGACATCAGATATAATTAAAAATCCGAAAGAGTTAAAATTGATATGGAAATTTGAAACTGGAAGTTCTGTGGATTCATCACCAGCAATTTCAGAAAATTTTGTTTATGTTGGTTCTGATGATAATTATATTTATTGTCTGAATAAAAACACAGGGGAACTGATATGGAAATTTGAAACTGGAAGTGGTGTGTATTCATCACCAGCAATTTCAGAAAATTTTGTTTATGTTGGTTCTTATGATAGTTATATTTATTGCTTTGGGGATCCACTCATCTCTGAAAGATTAAAAAAACTTGAAAAAGAGTTGCTTTCTCTTGAAACCAATGGATTTGATAATGAAGTAAATTCTATAAAATCAAAGATTAAAAATTCAGAGAACATATTGGAAATAGAAAACGATATATCTGAATTAAAATCAAAGATTGACGATAGTAGAGAAAGAGAAAAAATAAGATTGCAGAAACAAAAAGAACTATATGAAAAATTACATTTGTTGGATACAAAAGATTTAAAAGATTTTGAGTCCGATGTGGGAGAATTGAAATTAAGAATTGAGCAGATTAGAAATGCAAAGGATGCTGCGGAAATTGACGAAAAAATAAATGAAGTAAAAAAAAGTTATGTTGTTAAATTAATTACTGTTGCACAATCATTATCCGGCGATGCAGATAATGACTTAAATAACAAAAACTATGAGAAAGCACTTGCAGTTTATAAAAAATCACTTGAAAAGATTACACGGGCAAAAAAAGAAAAAGATGTCGCAAATATTTTGGATAAAAATTTAGATGAAATTATTGATAAAAATATAATCACGATAAATAACGGCATATCTGCCTGCAAAAAGGAAGAATACAATATTATCCTGAATGATTTAAAAACAAAACTTGACGATATACTGCACGGGCTTGCAGTTGCAAAAAACAATGGTTTTAATGTTTCAGAGGAAAACAAGTCAGCAAAAGAAATATTTATAGAGCTGTCGGAAGCCGGAAATTCAATAGAAAACCATAAATTCAGTGAAGTGGATGGTATCTTTAAGAAATGTGAGAGGGAATTATACTTCTTAAATGCAACGGTTAAGAGTTTTGATTTAAAATCCATGGGGTCAGAAAAACCTTTAACACCGGCGGGACAAAAACCACAAAAATTATCCGGCTCATTTCCAGCAGAATTAGAAGAAAATTATGATGATGCAAAATTCATCGGCGAAGGTGGGTTTGCTTATGTATTTAAAGCAAAAAGCAAAAAAGACAAACGGTTTGTTGCAATAAAAATTCCAAAAGAGATGAATGAAAAAATAGGCAAAACATTCCTAAAAGAAATCAGAATATGGGGGGATTTGCATCACAAAAACATTGCCAAACTCTACAATGCAAACATTTATCCCCGTGCGTATCTTGAAATTGAATATGTTGACAAGGGGTCTTTAGAGGGTATAAAAAAGCCAGTTGATGTTGAAAAAGCAGCAGAATTGATTTATAATTTATTACAGGGACTCACAGAAGCACATTCAAAAAACATATATCACCTTGATTTAAAGCCGGAAAATGTGTTGTTAACTTTGAATGAAGAGCCAAAGATAACCGACTGGGGTTTAAGCAAAATAGCTAAAGATTCAAAATACACCGCCGTTACAGGATATACATTAATGTACGCTGCTCCTGAATTGTTTTCTCCCAAGGATTTTGGAAAAGCAGATTGCAGAACAGATATATTCCAGATTGGAATTATATTTTATGAACTTGTTACCGGAAAGAATCCGTTTGACGGAGATACACAACAGCAAATACTGAGGAATATTTTAATGGAAAAACCAAAAAAACCATCTGAAATAAATGCGTATGCGAAAGTGATTGATAACATTATAATGAAATGCCTTGAGAAGAAAAAGGAAGATAGATATCAAAATGTTTTTGATATGCAGAAAGATCTGATAGAATATAAAGATCTGATAGAATATTTGAAAATAGAATACAAAAAATCATTGAGTGAAAATAAATTGACAGGGGACCCGAAAAGGTCGTGTTTTTACTGCGGAGAACTTTTAACTGTTTATGCA
>MNZY01000148.1 GCA_001873845.1 Candidatus Altarchaeum sp. CG2_30_32_3053
TTTTTTTTTTTTTTTTTTTTTTTTTTTTTTTTTTTTTTTTTTTCTCTTTGCGGCTGCCCTCTCTCAGGCGTAGTACCGTTCTATTTCCTCGCGAGGAGCACATATATATATATCATATTCTGCATCTGGGTCGAGTGCTGATGTATCGCCCGCACTCGTTTTGTGTTTTTCATTATTTTTATTTTATTATTATTGTGTTATTTGTTTTTTTTTATTTTTCATCTACATATTGTTTTTCACATTCTCCTTGTTTATTGAATTTCCATATACTCTTTCACCTCGTACGTTATATTCTTTTTACATTTTTTGTTTTTCATCTGGTTTTTCACACCCCGATGCTTTCTTCCGTACAAATGGTTTCCTCGAGATTTCCATATTCTTCGATGCGCTGGCAGAGAGTTTCCCACTGTTCTGTTGTTTTTTCATCGGACTTGGACCATCCTGACAGGCAAACCCACACACTCTCGCAACGTTGGCCTGTCATTATGTGGCGAAAATACGTATCAGCGCTTCCCACCATTTCGCCTCGGGAATTTTCACACCACGTGCCCACCGCTGATATTTGATATCCCACACTCCCCTTAAGGTAGAATATCATCTCGTTTTCCACCTGATTACATTCTTCTTCTTCTCCTTCTTCTCCTTCTTCTCCTTCTTCTCCTTCTTCTCCTTCTTCTCCTATCCCTATCCTTCTCCTTCTTCTCCTTCTTCTCCTTCTTCTCCTTCTTCTCCTTCTTCTCCTTATTCTCCTTCTTCTCCTTCTTCTCCTTCTTCTCCTTCTTCTCCTTCTTCTCCTTCTTCTCCTTCTTCTCCTTCTTCTCCCCTTCTTCTCCTTCTTCTCCTTCTACTACTTTTTCTACTTCTACTTCTTTTTTTTCCTGCATGAGTACGCTCACACCCGCTTCTGCGGTTTTCATCATATTTTATTTTATTTCGATCAAATTTTTAAAAATGTTATTTTTTTCCTCCCAATATTTTTCTTTTTCTCGCGCTCCGTTTTCCTGCGATATTTTCAAATTGTATTTCGCATATATTTTTCTTTTTTCTTCTTCCGATATGAGCGAAAAGAAAAACGTGAGAGAATATGGAACATAGTCATCTTGACAATATCCCGAAAATATTTCATCTGAAAAAAAAGAGTTTAAAAAGATGTATTTTTTATCACGAATACTTACTTTTTCTCCTTGTCCGATCATCTTTTTCAGTGATAAAGACATTGTATATGCCTTTCCCTTGAGAGAAAAAAGGAGAACAGAGGTTAAATTTACGTTTGCGATCTCCTTCTGGATGTATTTTAAAACATAATCAAAAATACGAATATTGCGGTTTTTCGAAATGTACTTAAAAAAAAGGTATGTGCTACCCGTTTTTTTTAACCAGTATTTCTTTAGGTTCGCAACGATAAACTTGGGCAAATAAGACATACCTATGATAATAAGGTGTATGTGTTGATGATATTTACCATTTTTCGCTTCCGTAACCTCATACGTCGAAATATACCGTATGTCTTTTTTTACCAACCTTCGAAAGTGCTGCATAAAATCGGTAAAACTGTTTTTGAACAGGTGATAATTTTGTACATAATCTAAATTTTCAGAATGCTGAATTGTAATCGTGATGTGCATAATATCCATACCTGCTCCTATCTGTTTTAATTCTGACAGTTTTTTTTTTGTCCGATAAACGTATTCCTCATCAAATCTGTCCAGCTGTTTGAATATCACAATTTTATTTTTTTCACAATCTAAAAAACGATGATATTTATTGCTGTTTTCCGCCTTATACGCCTCTACGATTTTACAGGCTTCATCGATTTGTGAATTTTTAAGGGCCTCTTGCGTATCCTGTTGAAACTGCCCTATTGCGCGCTGTGCTTGTGTGTTTTGTGAAAATGTGGAGTTATTCAGACCATACGGAATAGTACATAATTCTTGCGTTTCCAATGTTTGCTGACACTGTCGATAAATTACGGAGACAAAATGGTCTGATATCCAAGAATATTTTGCTATGCTTTCCATTTTATGCTATGTTTAGATTTATGAATTTAACTTTGTTTTTGCTATGTTGATTACGTAAAGGAAGGAGAACATAGCAACTCCCCCTCCAGATATATATTTGTTTTCGTTAACGAAATACTATTATCTAAAATATATTAATGTTTTTTGTTTATTTTTTTTTTTTTCCTTTTCATCCACCGTATTTTTTAATTTAAAAAAAATAAACATTTTATTAATATTATTAAGAGATCATTAGACTTTTATCAAGATATTACTATGATACTACTAGTATATTACTAGGATACTACTAGGATACTACTACGATACTACTAGGATACTAATAGGATACTACTAGGATACTACTAAGATACTACTAGGATACTACTAGGATACACTACTACGATACTACTACGATACTACTAGGATACTACTAGGATACTACTAAGATACTACTAGGATACTACTACGATACTACTAGGACACTATTACGATACCATTACGATACTACTAGGACACTATTACGATACCATTACGATACCATTACGATACTATTATGATACTATTACGTCAATAAGTTACTTTTTTTTTAGAAAAAAGAAAGTAACCAAAAAAAAACAAAAAATATTCCGTGTGAGGAATGGTTCAATGTATTCGATACGGATAATACCGTGAAACATTCATCATACGGAATATTTACGATATTTCAGTATGCCCCTGTCCTTATTTCTCAGTATTTTCTATACCATTTAACCACCGTTCTTTTTCGGTTTCTGCCATATCGTATAATGCCCTAATCATTCCATCTACTTCGTCTTTTTCTTGGTTTATTTGTTCCCATCTTCTCCAAAAACCTTCAAACGCAATCACCTTCATTCTACGAGTTTCCTTTTTTTCCTCTTTTGTGCCATTCGGTCTCTTACACAGTTCGTGAAATATTATACCCTCCATTCTTTTGATTTCATATGTTTTAAACCCTATATTACAGATTTTTTCATATATTTTTTTGTTTGTTAACTCTTTTTTTATGTGTTCACCTATGTCCTCTTCTATGTTGGCCATCGTTGTTTTGTTTGTGTTTTATTTTATTATATATTTTCTTTTTTCTGTTTTCAGACACCAAAGCTTTCCTCCGTGCATATGATTTCCTCGAGGCCATCAAGTTCTTCGATGCGCTGACAGAGAGTTTCCCATTTTTCAGATACCTCTTTATCTGGCTCCGTCCACCCCTGAAAACAATCTCTCACACTCTCACACCGTCTGCCTGTTAGGATATGATGAAAATATGTATCTGCGTCCCCTACCACTTCACCTGCTGTGTTATCAAACCACCTGCCCTCTGCCCATATTTGATATGATGTATCTGATTCCAGGTAGAAATACATCTCGTTTCTGTGTTCAGTGTTTTCTTCGTCTTCTGCTTCTTCTTCATCATCATCTTCTTCGTCATCATCTTCTTCATCA
>MNZY01000183.1 GCA_001873845.1 Candidatus Altarchaeum sp. CG2_30_32_3053
CGTTCATTTTTAAACAAGTTTGAAAAATACAAAAAAATCAAAAAATTCATCTGTAATTTTTTGGGTGGCTGAATAGTTACAAAAAACAAATATGTAATTATCCTAATTTTAGTGGGTTATGTGCCATATAAAAGTAGGCCACTTATATTTTTGTAAATTATCAATTGAATTTTGAAGATTAAATAAAAATTTCAATAAATAATATTTTTGATTTTAAAATTTATAACTTTAAAAAAAATACAATTTCAAATTTTATGAAATTTCAAAAGACACGAACAAAGTGAGTGGAACAAAGTTAGTATAAAAATCAAAAATTTACCGGTAATTTTTTAAGGTGGCCGAGTAATTACTGAAATCCAAAAATTTCCGTATTTCAAATTCTCTGCGAATTTGGAAATCGTGTATATTTCAAAACCCTGTTTTGAAAATCGTTTGAAAAATGAGGTAAAATTTTGAAAATTTTGAAAATCTACGAACCTTGTGAAGTGATTTAAGATTATTTTTCAATCCTTCTGAAAAAGCAGCTCCTGTTTCCTGTATGACATGCCGCACCTTTCTGCTCAATTTTGTAAAGTATTGTATCCCCGTCGCAGTCAATGTCCATTTCTTTGACATATTGAAAATGCCCGCTCGTTTCGCCTTTTAGCCATAACTGCTTCCTGCTTGTTGAAAAGTAATGAACCTTTCCCGTCTCAAATGTCTTAATTACTGCTTCATCATTTGCGTACGCGACCATTAAAATTTCGTTTGTTTTATAGTCCTGTGATATTACCGTGTATAAATCAAAATTGTCAATTTTTCTCTTTTTCAGCAATTTCAAAATTTCCGAAATTTCGTTTATTTTTAGGATTTCCATTTTGATTAAATTTTATAATTTTATAAATTTAAATTTTGAAAATGCTTTTAAATTTTTTATTTAAATTTCTCGTGTCCGAAATGAACAAGCAAATCAATATCCAAACTTTTTGCATCGCTTAATTTTATATCACACGCTCCATAAGTCGGGTCAATAAATATAATTGTCTTCGCCTGTGTTTTGGTCTCTATTTCATTCGCAACCTTTACAGCAGACCTTTTAAGCCCTTCGGGAAACTGCAAACCAACAAGTTTAAAATTTCCTTTCTTAATTTTTTCTATAATATTTTCAATTTCAAAATCATATTTGTTCTCCATTTTATAACAAATTACAAATTCTTAATTAGTCTAATTAAATTTAAAAGTAAAAGATGTTTTGCCCGATTTGCGGAAAGGAAAGCAAAGGAATATGCATGGAGTGCTATATTCAAAAGAATCCCACAGGTATAAGAAATTTTGAACTTTTAACATGTCCGAAATGCGGAAAAATTTTGCCTGATGCAGAAGATGATGAAAAAAATTTAAAGAGAATAGTTACAAAGAATATATTTCGCGGAGAAAGGATCAAAATAAACGGTTTAAAGATAGCATATAATCCTGATGAAAAATCTGAAAAATTTATGAACCTGAAAATAACCCTTTTCTGCGAATACAACAACAAAGAAAAATTTGAAAATGTGTCTGATGTAAGAGTTAAGGTTCTAAAGACACCATGTCCAACATGTTCAAAAATAACCGGGCATTATTGTGAAGTAATATTACAGTTGAGAGGAGACAGGGAAAAAATCAAAGAGACACTTAATAAATTAGATAAAAAGTTTGTTTCAAATGTTGACGAGTTAAAAGAAGGGCTTGATGTTTATCTGATTTCAAGGGACTATGGATTTTCTTTAAACAAATCATTTGCTGATGAAGGTGCGGAGTTAAAATTTTCAAGCAAACTTTGGGGGCTTAAGGACGGGCAAAGGGTTTATAGAGGTTATATTCTGATCAGGTTCAGCGATTTAAAGATTAACGACAAGGTAAAATACAAGGATAAAATTTATACGGTCTTAAAAACAGGGAAATTTTTAACCTGTGAAAGCGAGACAGGAAAGAAAAAACAGATTCGTATGAAGAATCGTGAGAAAATTTAACTATAATTTTGCTTATTCGGGTTGGGTGCCTAAGTGGTATTATCAGCTCGGCGCTGGTTCATCCTTACTCTATTATTTATACATTTAAAAATTCCTGTCCGGATGGCAATTGGCACAACAACCGTAAGCCTTCCTGGAATTGTTTTAATGAAAGGAATAATTAAAATTTATCATGGAGTTGTTGATATTCCTGTTGCGGTCTTGTTAGAAATCTGGGCAGCCATCGGATCTATTTACGGAGCAAAATTGATGATTAAATTTAGCCCAAGGACATTAAAGGTTTAGAATTTCTTTTAGAATTTATATTTAAAGATTTAAGTGTAATTTATAAGATAATTTATAAGATAATTATAAGATAATTATAAGATAATTATAAGATAATTTATAAGATAATTATAAGATAATTTATAATATTAAATTTATTTTTTAAATTTTAAAATCATTACGATGGGCAATAAAGTGGGAATAATCGGTGTAGGTATGACAAAATTCGGAGAACACTGGAATAAGGGATTACGGGAATTAATCGTTGAAGCAGGTCTAATGGCAATTCAAGATGCTGATATGACCGGTGAAGAAATACAGGCAATATACGGGGGTTGTATGGCTCCTGGATTGTTTGTCGGGCAGGAACATATATCGGCATTAATTGCTGACCATATCGGATTTGCTGGAGTACCTTCAACCAGGATTGAGGCAGCGTGTGCAAGCGGTGGGCTGGCATTAAGACAGGCATATCTGGCAGTAAGGTCCGGAAGATTAAATGTTGTTGTTGCCGGAGGTGTTGAAAAAATGAGTGATGTACCTGCAAATCTTGCTACGGTTGCTTTAATGGGAGCAGGTGACGAGGAATGGGAAGGTTTTTACGGAGTAACATTTCCTGGGCTTTATGCTATAATGGCGAGAAGACATATGCACGAATTCAAAACTACAAGAGAACAACTGGCGATGGTTGCGGTTAAAAATCATCACAATGGTACAATGAACCCATCTGCACAATTTCAGTATGAAATAACTGTGGATAAGGTTCTGAAAAGTGCACCTATTGCAGATCCATTAACACTGCTTGACTGTTCTCCGATAACCGACGGCGCAGCGGCTGTAATTCTGGCAGGTGAAGAAAAAGCAAAAAAAATAGGAAAGGAAACAGGAAAGGAAATTATCTGGATTGCATCGAGCGGACAGGCGTCAGATACGATTGCATTACATGACAGAGAATCATTATGCAAAACAAAGGCAGCTGTCCTGGCAGGTAAAGAGGCATACGAACAGGCAGGAATAAAAGCAGGCGATATTGATTTTGCCGAGGTTCATGATTGTTTTACGATTGCAGAACTAATGGCTGTTGAGGGGCTGGGCTTTTGTGAGTTTGGAGAAGGTGGGAAAATTACCGAAAACGGAGAAACAGCAATAAACGGAAGAATTCCCGTAAATACAAGCGGCGGATTAAAGGCAAAAGGACATCCTATAGGGGCAACGGGAATAGCACAGGCAATTGAGGCAACTTTGCAGTTAAGAGGAAAGGCAGGAGGAAGACAGGTCAAAAATCCCAAATACGGATTAACGCATAATGTTGGAGGCAGCGGAGCAACATGTGTCGTGCATATTTTCACCAACGAATAATGAGTTTTATTATTAAAAAATTTTCACATATAATTTTTTGAATAACTTTTGAATAACTATTTATAATGCCCCTGGATTTTTATACATTGATAATAATTTCCGTGTTTGTAATATTGTTTTTTGCCGGAACTGCATTGCTGATAAGAAAAAATGAGCAGAGATATTTGGGAATAATCTTTCTGATAAGGACAAAATACGGAATTAATTTTATTAAGAAATTAAGTAAACTTCCAGGGTGGAAATTTATTGCTGACTTTGCAATTGTGGCATCACTGTCAGGAATCGGGGCTTTATATCTATCCTCGCAGGGCAGGGCAAAAAATTTATCTCTTATTTTCCCGGTATTTGGAATTTTTGCATGCTTTCTAAATTTTCACACAGCTGAACTTTTTATTGCGGGCACGATTTTCGTTTTGTTAGTCGCTGCAATTATAAGAAAATTTCCAAACCATTATTTAATATTTGCTATTTTCTCTATCCTTATATTTACAATAACTGCCAGGGGCTATTTAATTATCTTTCCTCACGCACAGATGGAAATTTTGACAACACTCTCTATGTCAATTTTAATAAGCATATTCGGACTGCCTGCATTTATACTCGGTGCCCTGACTTTGCATGCTTATGAAATAATATTTATGCACTCTGAAATTCCAGGAATATCGCCTATGCTTCCCGGCGTTAAAGACGGAGAGATAGGGCTTGGATTTTTAGGATACAGCGAAATTTTCATTCCAATATGGTACGGTATAATTACCTTAATTGTTCTTTTAACCTCGCACGAAATTTCTCACGGAATATTAAGTTATGTTCACAAAATAAATTTAAAATCAACCGGCTTATTGACATTCGGAATAATTCCAATCGGTGCGTTTGTTGAACCGGATGAAGATGCAATGAAAAAAAGCGAAGGTTATAAAAGGATGCAGATTTATGTGATGGGTTCTTTTGCAAATTTTGCCGTTGCAATGCTCGGTGTGCTGCTCCTTACTCTACTCGTTTCTGCTGCATACAGTCCAGATAACGGAATGCTCGTCGGAAATGTTATGAATGACAGTCCCGCTTATTATGCCAATTTAAGTGAAGGAACAACAATCTATAAAGTTAACGATGAAAATCCATGGAAACAACTGAAAAATTTATCGCAAAATAAAACCGTAATTCTTGAAACAAATAAGGGAAATTTCACAATTACAACCACACAGCATCCGAACATTGAAGGAAGGGGCTATATTGGAATTACTTATTCGCTTCCGATAAATAAAGGACTGGAAAATTCTGAAAATTTTATCAATATTTTGCTTGAACTTCTTAAATGGATTGTTTTATTAAATTTTCTCGTTGGAATTACAAATTTAATGCCAGTATCTCCTTTTGACGGGGGAAAGATGACTGAAGAAATTATTGCTTCGTTAAATTTAAACAAGAAAATTGTAGAGCATATAGTACTGGCAATAATCGGAATTGTGCTGTTTTTGATAATAATTAACGCATTTCCGATTTTAAAGATAATTTCGGATATATTTTAAAATTTAATAAATTTATTCAGAATGAAAACAAAAACAATCGCGGGAATTGTAATATTAGCAATATTAGTTGTATTAGTAATTGCAGGACTTTATTTCTTTTCACAAATTCAGGAAAAGGTGGCGTTTCAAAATGTTGAAATTGACTTTGAAGGCGTTGAAATAAAAGACATTGACTCGCAGCATATAACTTTAAATTTAAATTTGAGGTGCTATAATCCAAATAAAATTCCTGTCACTCTTGACGGAGCGGACTATGAAATTTATTTACAGGAAATTTATGTGGGCAATGGATCTATCAGCGAACGACTAACAATCCCCCCAGATGAGACAAAAATACTAATCAGTGAAGTAAAAGTCAGGTATGAAAATTTAAACCAGCTGTTAAATATTGCAAATGAAATAATTAAAAGAGGCGGGAAGGTAAATATAACGATAAAAGGCAATGCGTATGCTGATTTCATCGGAAGGATTAGTTTTCCGTTCAAAGTAGAAAAGGAAATAAATTTAAGCAGGGAAATTGTTGAAAAAATAAAGGATTTGAAAAATTTTAAAATATTCTGATATTTTAATTTTTATTTTGTTTATTTTTATTTTATTTATTTGTTTATTTGATGCAAATCTATAGTCAATATACTAATTTTTTACACCCTTGAAGTAGATTAATGAATCGTATATTGGTAAAATGTTGATATATTCATTATAATACAAATCTAATTCTTAATAATTCTTTTTATAATTTATTATAAAAGTAATTTATTATAAAAGTAATTTATTATAAAACTAATTAAATAATTATCAACAAATATAATCCAAAAATTAATTATCAACAAATCCAAAAATTAATAAATCATCAGTCAAAAATTTAAAATGCTTCAGCCAGCAATGATGCATGAACTTGAGGTGGTGGTGCATAATGACTATAAAAATAAGGTAGTAAAAGAACTTCATAAAAAAGGAATCACACAAATTGAATTCTTAACCGACAGTAAAATTTCCGAAATTAATGAAAAATTTGAACTTGACTTAAAAAGAGGAGTTCCGTCGGGAAGACAAGTTGAGATATCAAAAAATTTACTGGAGATTTACAGAGTTATCGGAATTTTAAACAGATTTGAAACAAAAAAAGAAACATTTCTTGAAGAAATGCTCGGCATTGAGAAGATTGAAAAGAAAAAAACAGATCGCCTGAAATTTAATGAAGTCATAACGCGTGCAAGAGAGGCATTAGCTATTAAAGACGATGTAATAAATACTGCAAATACGGTTGAAAAGAAAAATGCAGAATTATCCGATACAAAAAAGAATTTTGAAGAAATTTCCAAACTTTCCTTTGTTTTGGGCGGATTTGATATGGGTGTTTTGGGAAGTGGAAGGTATTACACAATTTTTACTGCTGTTTTTGAAGGCGATGAAACTGCAAATAACATTGAATCAATGCGTGCTAACGGTGAAATTTCTTATGTCAAACGATATGAAATAGAACGAAAGAAGAAAAATGTAACCTATGCTGCGGTAATTGTGGTCTCAAATGAAAATGCAAACTCTGTCATACAAAAAATTTCAGGTAATGCAAGAATATTGAAAAACCATGGAAAAGGCACGGTTGCAGAGAACATAGAAACATTGTCCGAAAGAATTAATACCCTTGAAAAAGAAATAAATGATTTAAATACTGCTTTAAGGGAAATTTTTAATGCCAGATATGAAGAGTTATTAATATGTAGGGAGCTTTTGGAAATTGAAAAAGAAAGATATGAAATATTTGTTAACGGAGGAAGCACTAAAAAAACAAAATATTTTAAGGCGTATGTTCCCGCACAATTATCTGATAAAATGAAAGAGGTGATTGAAGATAAATCAGAAGGTGCTTGTGTAGTGAAGATAAATAAGGACATAGATGATGCTCCAACACTGATGCAGAATCCAAAAACAATAAAAAAATTTGAATTCCTGACATCAATTTACGGGCTTCCGAGATACAATCACATAGACCCTTCTTTGGTTGTTGTTCCTGTGGCTGCATTGCTGATTGGTTTAATGATAGCAGACGCATGTTACGGAGCAATACTGTTCGGAATTGCTATGGTGTTGCGTAAAAAGTATGGTTTATATTCCGAAGGGCTGAAAAATTTTATGTCCTTTGTGGCAATATGTGCAGTTGTAGCAGTTGGTGTGGGCATTATCAACGGAGAGTATTTTGGAAATATGGGGTATATACTTTATACAAGTATAGCGCCCGAAGCAGAAAATCTTCCGTTACAACTTTTCCATCCGGCCGGACATGACTTGAAACTATACCTCCAGATTGCTATTGGGTTCGGTGTAATTCATATATGGTCAGGAACTGTGCTTGGACTTTATGATGCTATGAGAAGAAAGGAAAGAAAGGAAGCATTATACAAATATGCGAGCTGGTGTTTATTCGGATTGGGAATGATAATAATATTTTACGGTGCCTTTGGAAATGTTTTTGGATTTCCTTTTGTTCCATTTAGCAATGAAATTTCTACCTACTCAGCATTGGGTTTAATGATTGTTGGATTAGTGATTGCCCTGAAGCATGATCCTATACTCTCACTGATAGAAGCAATTGATTATTTTGCTTTTATATTGTCTTATGCCCGAATTATGGCGCTGGTTGTTGCTGCTGGTGCAGTGGCAACGGCATTTAATCAGTTAGCTGGAATGGCTTGGGGTTTTGCCTTTGGCATATTTGCAGTACTCATATTTCTTGTTGGGCAAACACTGCACTTTTTACTCGGGGTTTTAAGTGCATTTGTCCAGGCGTTGAGGTTGTTATATGTTGAACACTTTTCAAGATATTATGAAGGAGGCGGCTATGAATTTAAGCCATTTGAAGAAAAAAGAAAATACACTTATGTTGAAGATTAACAAAAATTTAAAAATTTAAATATTAAAAAACAATTATTAAAAATATAAGAAAATGGAGGGATTTATACTTGCAGCAATAGGTGCAGGATTAGCAGTGGGTTTGTCCGGATTTGGAAGTGCAATAGGAAGTGGTCTTGCCGGAGCAAGTGCGAGCGGAGTTATAGCAGAAAAGAAACAGGAATTTGTGACAGGACTGATATTTGAAGCATTGCCACAAACAGCAGTGATTTTTGGATTTGTAATAGCAATAATGATAGTGGGCGAGATCAAGGAGGGCATGTCACTTTTAATGGGTGCAAAAATGCTCGGTGCGGGACTGGCTATGGGAATTGCCGGATTAACACCAATCGGACAGGGACCAGCAGCAGCAGCGGGTATTGGTTCAAGTGCAAGATCGCCTGCAACAAAAGTCAACAACATAGTATATACTGCAATTCCGGACCTATCAGTTATTATGGGATTCGTTATTGCCTTTATGCTGATAAGTGCTTAAGCAGTGCATAAAGAACATAATTTTTTGAATTTTTGGTTTTTTCTTTTTCTTTTTTATATTTTTTAGTCAGTATATTTATAATTAATTTTTATTCTGAATTTTTATGAAATCAAAAATAAAAATTTGTTTTATATAATGGAATATACTCCCTTAATCCTTGGAATTATATCTTTTGTGGCCTCATTCTTGATTCCTTATCTTACCCTGCCAAAACTCATAAGAAAATTAAAGGCAATAGGAATAACAGGAAAAGATATAAATAAGCCAGATAAACAGGAGGTTGCAGAAATGGGGGGAATTGCAATTGTAATGGGGTTATGTGGGAGTATTTTAATTTTTACAGGAATTATCACTTATGTTAATGAAATATTTGGAATGCCTTTAAATTTAATAGATATAATTGATGGAAAAAATTTAACTTTAATTTTTGCATCACTATCTACAATTCTTGTAATTGCAATCATCGGAATACTTGATGACTTGTTTGATTTAAGGCATTCTGTAAAAGCAGTGGTTCCGATTTTTGCGTCTCTTCCTTTGGTTGCAATAGCAAGTGTCGGCAGTCCGGTCCTAAATATTCCGTTTATCGGAGAAACTAATTTCGGAATTTTGTACGCTCTAATTTTAGTTCCAATTGCTATAACGGCCTGCAGCAATATGACAAATATGCTCGCCGGGTTTAACGGTATGGAAGCAGGAATGGGAATAATTATGAGTTTATCTTTGGCAATTATTGCATTATTAGTTGGAACGCCTGAAGGTCTTATTGCCTTTATTCTTTTAATATCTCTTGCAGGAGCATTATTGGGATTCTTAAAATACAATTGGTTTCCTGCAAAGGTTTTTCCAGGAGATGTTGGAAATTTAACAATAGGTGCAGTAATTGCAACAGCAGTAATAATCGGAAATTTTGAAAGTTATGGAGTAATTGTTATGCTCCCGTTTATAATTGAATTTTTTATAAAATTGATAAATAAATTACCAACAAAAAACTGGCAAGGAAAATATATTAATGGAAAATTATATCCTTTAAATGAAAAACCAGTTGGTTTCGCACAATGGATTATGTACTTGTCAAAAGGAATTTCAGAGAAAAATTTAACCATGGCATTTATCGGAATTGAATTAATATTTTGTATAACTGCTCTTTTAATATTTTTCATTCCCAATTTACATAATTTATAATTAAATTTATGATTCTTAATTAATTTGTAATTTATTAAAATTTAAAAATTTAAATCAAAATTAATAAAAATTTAACAAAAACAAAATGATAGGGCTATTAGATGCGGCAACTTATGCATACTCTTACGGGATGGTTTCTGCAATGCCGCAGCACCTGGACAATGAAACATACACAAGACTTGTTGGAGCTGTAAACCTGGAAGCGGCAATTACCATACTTATGGCAACGCCTTATGAAATACATATAAAAAATGCCATTGGCAGAGGCGGAGCTGAAAATCTGGAAGAAATAGAAAAAGCAGTTGTAAGCCATTACTTTGATGTTTGCAATGCTGTAATTGACACACTTCCGATGGATGTTAGAACCAGCAGTAAAACGATTTTGCTTGATGAATTTGATATTGGAAATTTAAAACGGATTTTAAGGGCATTAAAGTCCAAAAGCATCAGTGGCCAGCAAAAGAGCACAGACGAAATACTTGCAGAGTGCATAGAGGGAAACATAAAGGAAGAAATTTTAAAAGAAATAGCGAATACAGAATTTAAAAGTGCAATAGACAAGATAAGGGCTCTGGGATTTGAAATAGAGGGCGAAAATTTGTTTGATATTGAAAATAGCATGGATATAAATTTAATAAGGAAATGGGCAAAAGATACGGAAAAAGTAAAAGTAATTGAAAAATTTGTGAAAAAAAAGGTTGATGTTTTAAATTTAAAGGCGATTATAAGGATGAAACTTTTAGGTGTTGATGCAGATAATTTTATAAAGAAAACCAGTCAGGGCGAGTATTTAAATTTTGAAATTCTAAATGCACTTAATGCCGCTCAGATAAGTAAGGAGAATATAGATGCAATACTCGGAATTTTAACCGGAACGCCTTATGAAGAATTATTTACGCAGGTCTTTGAAGAATTTAAAAAAACAAAAAGTTTGGATATGTTTGAACTATGGATAGAAAGTGCATGTGCTTCAGGGGCAGTTATACAAAATCCGATATCATTGGAGTATGTTGTTACATATTTAAGAAAAATGTGGTTTGATGTCAGAAATATGAGGGTGTTGCTGGTTGGCAAAAAATATGGAGTTAGTGATGTGGAAATAAATAAAATGATGGTACTTTAAACAATATAGCGTTATAGCGTCAGAACTCTGTTGAAATTTCCGCACCAAACCAGGATATT
This sequence comes from Candidatus Altarchaeum sp. CG2_30_32_3053, assembly GCA_001873845.1. GTDB lineage: Archaea > Altiarchaeota > Altiarchaeia > Altiarchaeales > Altiarchaeaceae > Altiarchaeum > Altiarchaeum hamiconexum. The sequence goes on from MNZY01000183.1 coordinate 10,896, forward strand.
TTTTAATATTTCTTATGCAACTCTCTTGATATAAATTGATTTATACAAAGACATAAATCCTATATATCTAACAAAATTTAAAATAAGATTGAAACCAAAGGTTTCAGTATTTCAAAATTTCATTTTAAAAATACCCTCTGAATAGTTACTTTAATTTAAATTAAGAATACTTTTAAATTAACAAATACTTTTATAAACATTGTATTTCATAATTAATTCCGAATTAATTTTTAAAATGGGTGAGGGCAATGTGATTTCAGTAAATGTAAGCAAAGCAAAAGGCACAAAAAAAGAACCGATTGAATTTGCAGAAGTTACTAAAAATTTCGGAATTAACAGTGACTCTCACGCCGGGAAATGGCATAGACAGGTAAGTTTGCTTGCGGTTGAAAGCATTGAAAAGACAAGAAAATGGGGATTAAATGTAAATGCAGGGGACTTTGCCGAAAACATCACAACGAAAGGAATAAATTTACCCACATTACCAACAGGAACAAGGATAAAAATCAGCGATGTTGTCCTTGAAGTTACACAAATTGGAAAGACCTGCCATGACAAATGCGAAATTTTCAAAAAGGTTGGAAAATGTATAATGCCAACAGAAGGAATATTTACAAAGGTCATAAAAGGAGGAATTATTAAAAAAGGAGATGAAATTTTAATAGAAAAACAAAATTTTTAAAACAAAATTTTTAACTGTTCAGAGATTACAAAATTTATATGTAAAAATTTCCAAAAAATGAGTAAAAAATTTGAAGCATTTAGTATATATGAAACACATACTGGAGGTAAGTTAGCCGAACATCTTAAAACTGCTCTTTGGAATAGGTGTGAGATAAATTGTTTTGTGGCTGAAAAAGATATTCTCATAAGAGATGATGAAAAAGATATTCTCATAAGAGATGATGAAAAAGAAGTGGGGTATCAAGCTCTCAAGGATGCCGAGGAAATATTCTTAATAATTACTCACGGAACACTTACATCCGAAGCAGTTAAAGAAGAGATACAATGGGCTGGAGATGAGAAAAAAATAAAAAATGTAAGGCCATATTTAAAAAATGATGTTGATGTTAGCGCAGATTATACGAAGGATTTTTTAAAAAATATGGGATTAAACGAAAAGCAATATTTTAAATTTAAAGACAAATGTGAACTTGCTGATGATGTAATAAAAAGAATTCTGGATAAAGAGTATTTCGGTGAAGATATTGCTCTTCATATTCGTCTTTCTGAAGGAAATTTGAACCGCAGCAGCAAAGCAACATATTGGGTTGACGGCATTCCAAAATCAGATGATAAGGAATTAAAAGAACATTATCTCAAAGCACTTTTGTTATGCAGGAATGATAAATACGAAGATGCGATAAAAGAATTTGAAAATATTTTGCGGATATGTATAATTTCCCCAACGGAAAAAATGTCAATTCTTTTAAATTTGGGCAACGCATATTATTCGTTAAGCCAAAATGACAAAGCACTAGAAAATTATAATGCATCTCTCAGGGTAACTGAAAAAGTCGGCAAAAAAACCGCATTAGAGGGAAAAGCAGCAGCTTTGGGAAATATCGGGCTTATCTATTCGGATAAAGGGGATTTGGATAATGCGCTTAAATATCATCAGGATGCTTTAAAAATTGACAGAGAAATTGGTTATAAGCAGGGTGAAACATTAGCTTTGGGAAATATTGGGCTTATCTATTTGAATAAAGGGGATTTGGATAATGCGCTTAAATATCATCAGGATGCTTTAAAAATTGACAGAGAAATTGGTTATAAGCAGTGTGAAGCATCAGATTTGGGAAATATCGGGCTTATCTATTTGAATAAAGGGGATTTGGATAATGCGCTTAAATATTTAAAGAAAGCACTTAAAGTTCTTGAGAAATTTAATTTGATATATGGCAAAGAAATTATTAAGAATGCAGTTAATTTCATTGAAAGGAAAAAACAGGAAATGTTTTGAATCTTGTGTCTTTAAAATGCCTGAAAAAGCAAAATGTATGAAAAATTTAAAATTATCAGGGTTGAAGGTAAAAATTTTACAACCATTATGGATGATGTTGTAGTTGAAAAAAATTTAAAATTGGACATTAACAATAAATTTATTGCTGACTTATCCTGTTCTCCGGGATACGAAGAGGAACTGGCAATCGGATTGTGCGTCGGGGAAGGAATCCTTGAGAAAGATGCGATAAAGAAAATTTTAACAGAAAATAACAATGTAAAAATTTACACGGATGATACAGATTTCAGCCAAAAAGTCGCATTGTATTTTTCCTCTGACTGTATGGGCAGATTAAGACCACGAAAAATAATAAAAGGAAAAGAGAACTATGATGTGACTGTTCAGGACATTGTTGTTTCGTCGGACTTATCAGTAACACCTGAAAAAATTATTGCTGGCATGAAAAAAATGCATGAAAAAGCGGAAATATGGAAAAAGACAGGCGGAATGCATATAGCAGGCTTAATGTTCGGAGAAAATTTGGATGAATTTATTGCCATTGAGGACATAAGCAGACATGTTGCAGCGGATAAAGTTTTCGGATATGGAATAATCAACAACATAAATTTTGCAGACAGCATTCTTTTTACATCGGGAAGATTGCCAGCGGACATCATTGCAAAAATTTCACGGCTTGGAATTCCGGTTGCTGTAACAAGAACTGCTGTAACATATTCTGCAATCAAAGTTGCGGAAAATACGAATGTAACATTAATTGGCTTTGCCAGGGGCAATAAATTTAATATTTATGTACATCCCAAAAGGATAACAAATGACTAAATTTTAGTTAATTTTTAGTAATTTTTAGTAATTTTTATTATTATAGTGAATTTTTCAACTTTTAATTATTTATTTTGAACATCAATATTGCATATTATGATTTGAATAATAAACACAGATAAAAACAATATTCTCAAAAGATGTCAAAATGACTATAATATTTATATCCATTCATAATTAAATATAATAAAACACAAAATACAAAAAACAAGAAAATAAAATGGCGTATGAGAGAAGGGATGACAGAAGGGATGACAGAAGGTATGAGGGGAGAGAAAGGGTAGAGTATGAAGTGATTAAGACCGATGCAGTGAATTATGGAAACAACAAGTTTTTGGAAATTGCAAGGAAGAAAGTTAGAGGAAGAGAGAACGAAAACGAATTTGTAAGTATCTCAAAGGGATATTTTACACCCGACGGAAGCAAGAAATACAAGGAAGGTTTAGGTTTCCCTGCAGACCAGAATATTGTAGACGACATTATTGCAAAGTTGAGCAGCGTACTTCAGTAAGAATTATATAAGTATTCTCTGAAGACAGAAATTTTTTATTTTTATTATTTTTTATTTACTTTGTCTGGTTTTCCATAAGTTTGCCTTTTATTTTAAATTTTTCTGACTGCAATAAAATGTATTGTACTGAAATTTCCACAAAATTTTCCGCTGCACATTTTTTGGAGAGCGAGTTTATGCATGGGCATAACTTTAAAGTTAATGCACGGCTTTATGGCAATCTGAATAAGAAAGGAATGGTCATTGATTTGGACAAAGCAAAAAATGCACTTGATGAAATCTGCAACGAATTTGACCATAAAGTTATGCTGTCAGAATTGTCTGCGGATAGCAAAAATAAAGCAGGTGAAATCAGAATTAAGGAAAAGACATACAAAATTGCTGATGAAGATGTTGTTTTTCTGCCAATACAATCAACAACAGCAGAATATGTTGTAGAATATATAGCAAATCGTTTAAAGGAAAAATTTAAAGCTCAAAATTTAAATTTAAATATCTTTGTTGAGATGGAAGAAAATTACGACTCATCTGCATGTTTCTTTGACTGAATAATCCTTTCCGTATGCTTCTGGGTAATTAATAGAAGTTTTCCGATTAATGTATAAATTTCATCCTTGCTCATAGTTATGCTGTGGGGAGCGCCAGCTTCTATTGATACGGGTTTAAACTGTGTTATCATATCAACAAATGTGAAAAGATTTGCCTTTAACTCCATTTTAACATTTCCGAAATAAAATTTCTTTTTTTCTGCTCCTGTTTCTGTCTCATTTGTATATTCTGTATTTTCCACACATTTGCATTTTCCATTACTATCTGCTTCTTCATATTCTTCCAAAATTTCATCCCTGTTTTCTGAAATAACATAAGCGGTTGTTTTTATGCTGTTTATTGCATCGTTAAGTGATTTTTCAACCGATTCCTTATTTTCATTGTGAAATTCAAGTATAACATTTGCATAAATTTCCCTGCTTTCAATATTTGTATCCTTTGAATAAATTTCCATTTTTGAGAGATGTTCAAATGTCTTAACAATGTCACTTATGTCAAGAAAAATCTGATTTAAGGTAACCAAACTCAATTCAACGGTTTCTTTTTTTATTTCAACTGCAACAGGGGCGAGATTTAAGACAAGCCGTATTAATTCTTCAATGTCGTAAATTAATGTGTCTATGATTATTGCACCGACAAACGGAGTTTGCTGAATCTCGTGGAATGAAATCTGAACGGGTTTTGTCTTTTTTGTTTCAAAATTTTCAACCGCAAGGGCAAAGAATTCCCCTGATCCGGTTTTATCTTTTGCTGCAAATGTTAATTTTGTTTCTATCCAGCCCTCATCAATATATTTTTGCTTTTCATCTAAATCCAAATCAAATTTATGAAATTTTTCCATTGTAAATATTATGAATATTGTGCCATTGTAAATATTATGAATATTATGAATTCTTTAAAGGCATTCGTGTTTTTAATATTCTCAAAGTCATTGTCTTGTTTTGAAATTTCTGGTTTTTACACTCACTTCGTTCTGAGATTTAAAATTTATAGCGAAATTTAAAATAAGATTGAAAATCCAAAGGGTTTCAGTATTTCAAAAATCTCAGAGATTTTTTAAAGATTGAAACCAAAGGTTTCAGTATTTCAAAATTTCATTTGAAAATACGCTCACTTCGTTCGTGTCTTTTCAAATTCTCTGCGAATTTGAAAATCACCTCGCTGTTGCTCGGAGATTTTAAAATCCTTTTGGATTTTAAAATAATTTCGCTTCGCTCTCATTTAAAAATTCTGTAAATTTTTAAAGATTGAAAATCTTGTAGATTTTTAGTATTTTAAAATATTGTAGATTTTTAAAGATTGAAAATTTGCAGTTTTCAGTATTTAAAAAATCCCAAGATTTTTTAAAGATTGAAACCGAAGGTTTTAGTATTTAAAAAATCCCACAGATTTTTTAAAGATTGAAAATCTCAAAGATTTTCAGTATATTTTCAAAACTTTGCGTTTTGAAAATCACCTCACTATCGTTCAGAGATTTACAAAATGTTCGGAACATTTTGAAAATACCCTTTGAATAGTTACAAATTTTATTTAAATTTCAATATCATAAAATTTGTTTATGTTTTTTGTATTATAAAAGTACGGAAACATGTTGAAAATTTGGGAATAATATTTTGCGCATGAGTGTTTATGATGGTGGGCTTATTATTTCAATTTAAAACCAATAATATTTTCTTCTTTTAAACCAAAATCCAAAAATATTTTCTTTACTCACCAAGGTTTCCCAGATATTGTTTCAAAAACAGGATTATTTTTATACACAAATCTAAAAGATTTCCCTAAAACTTTTCCTTGACCGATTACATTCATAATCTCTCAAATTCCAATATGGTGGAAAAGTAACAACTACTGAAACCGAATTATCCGGAATCTTTTGAAGTGATTCTATTACATCTCCCTGCAAAATCAAAGGAATAATATCCTTTGATAATTCTATAAAATCATGTTTTTCTATTTTTGTCACAGATAACATTTTTTTTAGTTTTTCGTTTCTTTATTTATCACGGTTATTAGAAATGAAATTATGCATAAGTCTTATAGTCGATTTGCTAATTTTTTACACCATTCAAGCAAATTAATAAATACTAAATTTAGTGTAAAATGTAGATAAATTCACTATAAATTAGTATTAAATTAAATTTAAAAAATATTTATAAATTTTTCTGTAATTTGTTAATTCGGGATGAAATGTAATCCCCATCACATTTTTGTCTTTAACCGCAACCGCCTTTCCTTCAAAGTTCGCCAGAATTTCTCCCCTATTCACCTTCTCAATTACAGGCGCCCTTATAAATATTGCATGGAATTTCTCTGTTATTTTGCCTAGATTTAAAACAATATCTGTCTCAAAACTTTCCCGCTGTCTTCCGTAACCATTCCTCTTTACATCAATGTCAAGCAATCCATCATAAAATTTGTTGTTTACATTCTTCGCGAGCAGAATCAGCCCTGCACAGATTCCCATTACAGGAATACCTTCTCCTGATATTTTCTTCAGAAAATTTAAAAATTTATTTCCATCTTCATCGTGTGTTAATTTTCTCATTGCTGTGCTTTCTCCGCCAGGAATAATTAATGCGTCGCAGTCAAAAATTTCAAAATTCCGCAATTCAGCAACTTTGATGTCTTTTCCAGATTCTTTTCCCACATTATGCAGCATTTTCGTATGTTCGCTGACATCTCCCTGTAATGCAAATATTCCTATTTTCAGCATTTAAAAATTTTATAAGTAAATTTATTAAGGTATTTTGTCCCAAAAAACAATTACCAGAATCAATTACGAACCACTTACAAATAAAAACAAACGCATGAACAGAGGCGTGAATATTTCTGTTTTTGTTAATGTTTTTGTTAATGTTTTTGTTAATGTTTTCTTTTATTTATTTTTAGCAAAAAATAATTATTAAGCAGATTAAATTTAAAAATAATTATTAAAAATTTAAAATTTAGAAATTCAAGATGGGAGATATAAGACCAGCACATTGCTACAGGTGGGATAGTCCAACATTTACGAGAGTAAGTAGAACGCCAAGTAATTCATACATTACGGGAATTCCGGGAAATAAAATTTTGCACTTTACTTATGGCAAGCCGGAACTTTATGAGAAGGAAATTTCTGTAATCTATAAAGACAGAATGATGGTCAGGCATAATGCTCTGGAATCAGCCAGAATTGTGGCCCAGAAATTTCTTTTAAAAAATATAAAGGAAAATTTTTCGTTGCTGATAAGACCTTATCCTCATCATGTAATGAGAGAAAACGCACAGGCAAGCGGTGCAGGAGCAGACAGAGTGCAGCAGGGTATGAGGCAGTCGTTTGGAAAGGCAGTCGGAAGGGCGGCAAAGGTTTATAAAGGACAAAAGCTTGCGAGTATTTTTGTACATCCGGAAAATCTGGAGGTTGCAAAACAGGCGGCAGAACGTATGCTCGCAAAACTTCCCGGAGAGAAAATAATTGTAATTGAAGATACAAAGAAGGCAAAGGAAACGAAAATAAGTGATGCAGGTGCTGCTGTGGAGACAAATAAATAAGGAATGTATTTTTTTCACCTGCCTTGTTCAGATATTTCAGCAAGGTTGAAATAAGTTATGTTAAATTAAATACATAGTAAAAATGGATGTACTGGTGGTTAAAGGAACATAAGTAAACGGAATAATAAAACCATTTGAAGAAGTGAATGTTAAAAATAATGCAGAAGCAATAGTCATTTTTTTAAATAAAACAAAAGAAAAGAAGTCCTCTTTCTTTTCCGCCGCGGGTTCATGGAAAGATGTAGACACAAATGCATTAAAGAGGAAAATATATAAAAACAGAAAAATTTCCAACAGAGGAGTTGTTAAACTATGATATCTTATCTTATTGATACGGATTGGATTATTGATTTTCTGAAAGGCAAAGAAGAGATATTCATTTTAGCAGGATAAATGGACTGAAAATAGGACAAAAAAGAAATCAAAAATGCCCCTAAATTACCTAAAAATGTTTTCTGTAAAAACAAAAATAATATTCGGAAGGGCTGAAGAGGAAATTTCTGATTTAAATTTAAATTTAAAAATAAAAGGAAACGGATTATTATGCACCCGAAGAAGTGCGAACTTTAAATTTAATGGCTTAAATTTATATCATTTAAAAATTTCTCCTGAACCATGTGTTGATGACATTTACAAATACTTTGACAAAATCAGGGACTTAAATTTTGACTATGTGCTTGCTATCGGCGGCGGAAGCGTGCTGGATGCGGCAAAAATTTTAAGCGTCATGGATAAAGACAGAAAGGTTGAGGGCTTGATTGGAATGGACAAAGTCAAAGGCAGGATAAAAACCCTTATTGCGATTCCGACAACGCACGGCAGCGGGAGCGAAGTGACAAAATATGCTGTCTTAAAATTTCAGGGCTTAAAGCAAACCGTTGTTTCTGATTTTATTGTTCCGGATTATGCGCTCATTGATGAAAATCTGGTGATGAATCAGCCCGCAGAATTAACTTTTTACACTTCAATTGATGCCTTCTGCCATAACATTGAAGCATACCTTTCAAAGGTCTCTCATCCGTTAACCGATTTGAATTGCGTAAATGGAATGAAATTTTTCTTTGACGGAATTGACGCAGCAATGGAGAATAAAATTTCAGGAAGGAAAAAGATGCTTGTTTGTTCTGTTTTGGGCGGGATCGCTATAACAAATATAAGGACAAATTTAATTCATGCCTTAAGTCATGTAGTCGGGGCTGAAAAGGAAATTTCGCACGGACTGGCAAATGCCCTGTTTTTGCGGGGTTATCTGAAATTTTATAAGGGCGATGAGAAATTTAAAAAACTGGGCAAAATTCTGAATATTGACATTATAAAGCGGACTGATGAAATTTATGAAAAATATAATACAAAACAACTATGTGATTTTGCTGCTCAAAGTGAAATCAGGCATATTGCTGAACTGACTTATGAAAACAAACGGCTATTGAGCATAATGAAGAAGGAGATAAGTAAGGAGGAAATAGAGAGAATCGTTGCAGAGGCGATGTGATTCTTTGTAAAGTTATGAACATTCTTTATTAGACATTCTTTATCAGTATTTATTCTGTGTTCGGGTTAAATTTATCATTATGGAAAACACTGTACAAAAAATGTATTTTCCGGAATATTTAATTACAAACGGACTTGACGGCTACGCTTCATCAACAATTTTAAATTTAAACACACGAAAATATCACGGATTGCTTGTTGTTGCCGATTACGATAAAAATAATTATGTTATTCTTTCTGGCATTGACGAGCGTATAGAAATTAACGGAAAAATTTATGAACTTGGCAACCATCATTATAAAGAGGACTATGACCCAAACAAAAGAGACATATTTTTTCCGCGGGGATTTAAATTTCTTAAAAATTTTAAATATTCCCATCGTATTTTTCCGAAATTTTATTACGAAGTTGAAGATGTTGGGATTGAAAAAGAAATTTTAATGCCTCACGGATTTAACACAGTTATTGTTCATTACAAAATAAAAAACAAGGATGACAATGAGAAGGATATAAAATTTTCCATAAATCCTTTGCTAAATATGAGGGACTATCACAAAAATTTACATATTTCTGTTGTAAAGGACTTTACCTGTGAAGTATCCGCAGCTCAAAAAGGCATTATTGTTTCGCACGGTAAAATAAAAGTAAGAATAAGTTCTGACACAGAGTTTTTGAAGAATGAATACATACTCAGGAATGTGTTTTACCAAAAAGAATGGGAGAGGGGCTATGACCCGTTTGAGGACCTGTATTGTCCGGGCTCTTTCTTTGGAGATAAAGGAGAAACAACCATGGTAGCAAGTTTCAATGAAACAAAATCAATAAGTTATGAAAAATATAAGCAGGAGGAAATTTTGCGTATAGAAAATTTAAAAAATTTAACCAGTAAAAGGTCCCGGATTTTTCAGGAACTTTCAACACTGGCGGATAAATTTATAATTAAACATTCTAATAGTTATGGAATAATTGCCGGTTATCACTGGTTTGATGAATGGGGCAGAGACACAATGATTTCAATTCCTGGATTATGCCTGGCAACAGGAAGATTTGATGTCGCAAAAGGTCTGATAAAGGGGTGGTTAAATTTTATGCAGAATGGATTAATTCTAAATTTTATTCCTGTTAGATATCCTTTTGAATGCCCGTATAATTCAAGTGATGCATCACTTTGGTTCCTTAATGCAGTATATCATTACTACACGGACACAAAAGACATAAAATTTATTGAAGAAATCCATCAGAAATTGTGCGAAATTGCTGAATCTTATATTAGGGGAAATTCTGCCTGTAAAATGGATAATGACTGCCTGATTGTTTCAAACGCCCAGACAACATGGATGGATACAAAATGGACAAAGCGGGAAGGAAAAGCAGTTGAAATAAATGCGTTATGGTATAATGCTTTAAATATATTAAAATTTTTCTCATATTTGCTTAACAAAAATTTTGATTATGAAGAAATTTTGGAAAATGTAAAGAAAAATTTTGAAATTTTCTGGAATGAAAAAAAGGGGTGTCTTTACGATGTAATTCTGAATAATAAGCCCGATGATTCCATAAGACCAAACCAGATTTTTGCAATAGGTTTGCCTTTTAATGTTATTGATAATGACAATGATGAAAGGGCAAGAAAAATTTTTAATGTGGTTTTTGGGGAATTATATACTCCTTACGGCTTGAGAACATTAAGTAAAAAGTCCGAAAATTACAGAGGAATTTATGAAGGAAATGAAGAAAACAGAGATAAGGCATATCACAACGGAACCGTATGGCCGTTTTTGATTGGGGTTTTTATAGAGGCATATTTAAAGATAAATAATTACAGCAGGGAAAGTAAGGATAACGCATTAAAATTTTTAAATCCGTTGCTAGAATATGCTGAAAAATTTAATATGATTCCCGAAATTTTTGACGGAGATTATCACCTCACTTCGTCCGGAGATTATCAAACGGAGTTTGAAAATCCCCATAAACCAGGAGGATGTATTGCACAGGCGTGGAGTGTTGCAGAGGTGTTAAGGATATATGCTTTATATGCTTCATTATGAATAGAGTTGTTGCAAGTTGTTGCAAATTAAAAATTTTAAAGGAATTCAAAGGTTAAACGGTTATTTTAAAATCCAAAAGGATTTTGAATACTGAAAATCTACAAGATTTTCAATCTTGCAGATACTGAAAACTATGAGTTTTCAATCTTTCAAAATACTTGAAGTATTTTGAAAATGTGCGTGCCCCGTAGTTTAGTTATACAGAGGGTTAAAATTCCTCCTGTGCAGTTTACCCAGTCGGTGCAGTAGCCAACAGTTGCATGGTGTCCATCGCAAGGTGGAATCTGAAGAGCATGAGGCAAACCTTCAGCCAAAAGTAATTTATAGTCATTTTACTGACTTTTTGCAGTAAAATGACTATACAGGTTGTACCGATATTTTTCCCACGAATGTAACTTTTTAGTCACGCAGGTATAATTGTACGAACATTTGAAAAATTCATGGGACTTACTGGACCACTCCAACCATTCATCATATGATAAAGGCCAACTATGATAATTACTAATTCACCAGATAGTAGTGAAAGTTCAACATCCCACATTCT
>MNZY01000053.1 GCA_001873845.1 Candidatus Altarchaeum sp. CG2_30_32_3053
CAGAATACAACTCAACGCATTACTGCGATGCAAATCATAAGATACAAAGCAAAAAGGCAAATGACAATTCCTGTTCTCAAAATTATGAATGTCAAAAAGGCAATTGTTTGAACAATTCATGCAAACCAGTAACATGGCAATGCACAAATGCCGGAGCAAGCATAAATTCAACGCATTACTGTGATTCAAGTCATCAAATTAAGACAAAGAAAGCAGAGGATAACACCTGCACGGCAAATTATGAATGTCAAAACAACAACTGTATGAATGATGGAAAATGTCATCCAAGCAGTTGGGAATGCGTTAATGCAAATGCAGAATACAACTCAACGCATTACTGCGATGCAAATCATAAAATACAGTCAAAGAAGCAAAACGGAGGAACATGCAATGGCAATTATGGATGCATTAATAATGATTGTATGAGTGGAATCTGTGGAGGGGTGCCTGATTTGTATGCTGGTGTTTCTATGCCTCTTAATGGAAAACAAAATCAAAATATCTCAATAAACGTAACAGTTAAAAATAATGCAGGTATTTGTGTTCAAGAATTAAAAAATGTTAGTGTTTTATTTAAAGCAGTTCTTAATGAAACTATTGTAAAAAACGAGACAAAATATACAAATATGTTAAACAAATATTCTGAGCAATTATCATTTGATTTTATTCCAACTAATTTTGGAAATTATACAATTGAGATTATTGTTGACTCTTTGAATGTTGTTGCTGAAAGTAACGAATCAAATAACAATGTGTCAAGGAACATATCTGTTGAGGAAGAAGATTACAATTTTATGTTAATAGTTGTGGATAACATAACAAATGAACCAATAGAAGGAGCAATTGTTTATGCCAACGGGACAGCAATTGGACAAACCAAAATAAATGGCATATTTACCTATAAATTGCTGCAGGGGGATTATGGAATAATGATTGCGAAAGATAAATATGTCAACTATTTTGAAAAAGTAAATATAAGCGGAAAAGCGCAGATAAATGTAGGATTATATAGAAAAGTTTATAATTTATTTGATTCTTTAGGGTATGAAATATTTACAAACACCACAAATGTTCCCGGATATATTCAGAATGTTTATTGTTGTATACGTGATGACTGGAAGAGATGGTATCCTGACACCTGCACGGCCAATAGTAGTAAATGTAGTTGTCCAAGCGAAGTAACAAATTATTATCATTGCTATAATGTAGGAGTACGAGACGGTCTTAAAACAATTCATCCAAATGAGATACAATTACGGATGTATTCTTACACTCATCCAAATCACTACTTTTATAATTATACTACCTACAACAACTCATTTTTGGATATAGAAAATTATGGATTTACCGCAAAAAAATTTGTTCCCGAATTTTCATCAAAATATACAAAGGAAGATGTTGCAAAAGAACTGATGAGGAATATTGTTAACAAATATATTAAAAAATATGACTATGATTGTATTGGGAAATATCAGGATGGGAAATGCGAAGCGTGGCACGGTTCAGATTACGAAATTATAAACAAAACAGAAGGTGTTTGTGAAGATTGGGCAGTATTAACTGTTTCATTTGCATCATCTTATGGTTTGCCTGCAAGATATGTGATTGTGGATAAAGAAAATGGCGGACACGCACTTTTAGAGGTTTTTAATGTAACTGGTGATGGAACATGGGTGCATCTTGATACATTGTGGAATGAATTTAATAATCCTTTGAGATATGCAAATTCTAACGGAGATAATTGGCCTGGAGATGTAATGACCGCGTGTGCATATTATCCAAACGGAAGTGTAATGGAAGATATCACTTCTAAATACAGTATAACACACACCTCTGGAAATTGTTATAGTTATCCTAATAGGGCGTATTATGGAATATCAAATGTTTCAAATAATACACAAAATTTTGTTGGACTTGGTTCTTTGCCTCAAAATTTTGTTGGACTTGGTTCTTTGCCTCAAAATTTTACTCCTGGGAATAGCACCTACCAGGTAACAATAAAAACAAATGCTACAGCAGAATTTAACGCAATAATGCAATTAAGTTCAACAAGAACAAATGAAATAAATGCAAAATACAACAATGGAACTTTAAGTTACGCCGAACTAAAACAGGAAATAATTAACACTGTTGGATTGCAAAATACAACCTCAATAAATTTAACAACATACAATTTAAATGACACATCAAAGCAAATAATATTAAATAGCGTCTTTGATGTACAAATCGTGAATTATACATTTAGTCACAACTTTGTAACCTCACACTTTGATCAACTAAAATACTTTGTTAATTCTGATGTGGATGTTGAATTTGTTAATCCTTCTCCGAATAATTTTGAAAATGGTCTTGAATGGAATTTTGATGCAAATAATCCGGGTTTGCATGAAATAAGAATCTACCTTACAAAGCCAAGGACTTATTTTGTTCTGCATAGTGGTGTTTCAGAATCAAAAGTTAGAGAAATGCTTGCAGTTGTTGTTGCAAATAAAGTAAATGGTACGGTGATTACAAAAGATGAAATTGGAAATATCTCAAATGCGGATGTAACATACATTTTGGGTGGTTATTTTGAAATAAGTTCAGAGCAGGAAAGACAAATTCAAAACAGAAGTAGGGAAACATACAGAATAACCGGAAGCGATGTGTTGCTATCAAAACGACTTGCATCTATGTTCTGGCAGGATACATCAAATGCTATAATAGTTCATCCTAATAATTACAACGAAGTTGAACAGGCAAGGAATTATGCAATTCAACAAAAATTACCTTTAATTTTGACCAACAAACTATTAAATGAAGATATATGCAACCAGGATACCGAATGTGAGAGTAATCATTGCGTTCATAATGTCTGTCGTTCAACATCGCCTTTCTGCGGAGATAATTTCTGCGACCCCGGTGAGAATGCTACAAATTGTCCGGTGGACTGTGAAAAAGCAACCGACATCTTTGATGCAGTTGAAATGCTTGAATATTTAAGCGGACAAAAAAATTTACAAAATTTAACTCATGAAAAGGCATATTATAAACTTGCTGTAAGTGATAGCGATGACATAAATTTATTTGATGTCTTTGCTTTAATTGACAACATCGTTGCAGGAACTTAGGAACTTGACAAAAATGCTCTCTAACATTAAAACCAGAATTTTATCTGAATTAAGAAAATTTGACAAAAACGCATCGTGCGAATTTTCAGAACATTGTGACTTCACTTCAACACTCGCATTTAAGCTCGCAAAGAAACAAAATAAAAATCCGGCAAATATCGCAGAAGAAATTGTCCATAAAATTTCATATGATCTAAAAGATGCTGTTAAAGTTAAGGCAGTTAATGGTTACTTAAATTTCTACCTGACAGATAAATTTTACTCTGAAATTTTACCTGAAATTCCGGATTTTAAATTTGAGAAACAAGAAAAAATCATTTAAATAGACCCGCAAAAGCAGATAAATTTTAAATTAGAAGATGCGTTAAATTTTGAAGGTGATACGGCATGCTACATTCAATACGCTTATGCAAGGATATGCAGAATAATTGAAAACAGATTATTCCAAAATTTCGTTACCCGCAAACCTCCAAAGATGTGCTAATATCTTTTTTTACAAAAATTTAGAGTTAAATATTGAAAATGAAATATAATCTACTTTCTTTTTGTGTATAACCATCTAATCAAGTTTAAAGTATTCTTTCTTATCCAATTTCTTCTTTTAATAGTACAAATCAAAGAATTTAAAAAGATTATTGCCTAATTACTTTTATGGCAAAAAAGAAACCAGAATTTAGGACCATAA